>JAKFVK010000290.1 GCA_021732205.1 Hyphomicrobiales bacterium
AGGCGAATTGCGGGCAGGCTGCGGTTGTCATGCGGCCGGCAACATCAATGTTGTCCTTGACGGCAAAGGGAACACCCCACAACGGAAAGGCCAGCGGGTCGAAAGGCGGCAGGGCAGCCGCGGCAGCTAGCACGAACTCCTTGTCGTCAAGCGCGATGAAGATACCGGGATCGTTGATCTCGGCGATGCGCCCATAGACAGCGTCGATCATGGCAGCGGGCGTCACTCCGCGTGCGTAGGCAGCATGGAGGCTGGCAATATCAAGGGCTGTCACGGACATAGGCGGCATCAGGCTCCCGGCGATCTTTCACCAACAGGTGAGAGATCGCCCTGCGATGGATAATTTCCTGATGCGTCATGTGCCAGAATTTCATGCCTGACGGCAATCGCTTTCGTACTCAGTGCGTTGCCTCACGGCGCACCGCCGATGCGCTGATCAATCCTGCTGCCGTGATGATGCACCCACAGATCCGCTCATCGGCATCGTGGGTCGCCAGACCGGCAAGACGAGCGGCGGCACGACGCGGGACGTATTGGTTTCATGACTGAACTCGGCCGTGAGGGCGGTGAAGCTCAAGGTCTCACGCTGGATGGTGACAGGCGACAAGATGCCCCGTCGCGTGTTCAGACAATAAAGGGCGCTCGCGCTGGCAAAGCGGCGAGGCGGCAGGGCAGCGCTCGGCGAAGGCACAGCCGGGCGGCAGATTGAACGGGCTTGGTATTTCACCGACCAGCAGCGTCACCGCCTTGCGGTGTTTGGGATCGGGGACGAAATGGCTGTCCATAAGGGTTCGGGCATAGTGATGGCGTGCCTCAGCCCGTGCGCCGGGCAGTATCTCGACTACGCGACCAAGATACATCACCACGATCCGGTCGCAGAAATAGCGCACAAGGCTCAGGTCATGGGAGATGAAGAGATAGGTCAGCCCAAGATCCTGTTTCAGGGCTTCGAGCAGACCGATGATCTGTGCCTGGATCGAGACATCGAGCGAGGCGGTCGGCTCATCCAGCACGAGGAAGGACGGCGAGAGCGCCAGTGCGCGCGCAATGCCAACGCGCTGCTTTTGCCCGCCTGAAAGCTGGTGGGGATAGCTTTCAATCATGCGCGGGCTGAGGCCGACCTTGCTGATGAGTGCGATGAGCCGGTCTTCCTGTTCACCCTTGCCGAGCGCCACGCCCTGCACCTCGAATGGCTCCAGCAGGGCACGACGGATGGTGTAGCGCGGATCGATGGCGGAATAGGGATCCTGGAACACCATCTGCATGCTGCAGCGCAGCTTGCGCAGCTGTGCGGGGGCAAGACTCGCAAGATCGGCACCGTTGAAGAGGACCCTGCCTGCGGTTGGCTCGATCAGACGCAGGACAAGGCGGGCCAGCGTGGACTTGCCGCAGCCCGATTCACCCACCACGCCGGTTACCTTGCCGCGCGGCACATCGAGCGAGACCTTGTTGACCGCCCGCATGCTGCGCGCCGTGCTGAAGAGCCCGCCACTGGATTTGTACTCGCGTGTCAGGTCACGGACCGCAACCAGATTGTCGCTTGGCAATTGCGCCTGCGCCTCATCAGCCATGGGCGCTCACCTTGCCGGCGGCGTTGATTGCGGCATGGCAGGCTGCAAAGCCGGCGGCCTTTTGTTCGAGAGCCGGAATTGCGCCGGCGCAGATATCCAGAGCGTCAGCACAACGCGGGTGAAAGCGGCAGCCCGAGGGATAATCCATAACGGATGGTACCGCGCCGGGAATGCCCGTGAGGCTGCCTCGCAGTTGATCATGGCGCGGAATGCAGCGGATCAACTCGCGGGTGTAAGGGTGTTGCGGTTCACCGAAGATGGCATCAATGCCATTTCTTTCAGCTACGCGGCCCGCATAGAGCACCACGACCTTGTCGCAAGCCTGCGCCACCACCCCCATGTCATGAGTAATGAGCATCAGCGACAGGCCGCGCTCGCGGACCAGATCAACCACGATCTGGATAATCTGCGCCTGGATGGTGACATCCAGCGCTGTCGTCGGCTCATCGGCAATCATCAGCTCGGGATCAGCCGCCAGCGCCATGGCGATGACAACACGCTGCTTCATGCCGCCGGACAGCTGGTGCGGGTAATTGCCATGGACGGTCGCTGCTTCGGGAATACGCAATTGCCGCATGATGTCGATACTGCGTGCCTTGGCGGCAGCATCACTCAGGCCCAGATGAAGAATGCCCACCTGATCGATCTGGGCGCCGATGCGGATGATCGGATCGAGCGATGTCATCGGATTCTGGCTGATGAGCGCGATACGTCTGCCACGCAGGGCGCGATAGCGCGGCTCGGGCAAGGTAGCAAGATCGATACCGTCGAAGCGGATCGAGCCGGACGTCATCTTGCCGCCGATCAACGGCAAAAGACCCATGACGCTCATGGCGGTCAACGATTTGCCGGAACCGGATTCGCCGACCATGCCGACAATTTCACCCTTGCCGATGTCGAATGAAATACCATCGAGCGGCTTCAGCCGGCCGATGGACACGGACAGGTCGGTGACCGACAAAAGCGCCATCTCACGAATCCCTCAGCTGTCGGCGGATATCGAGCACGTCGATCACCGCATCGCCGAATAGATTGATGGCAATCACGGTGATGGCGATGGCGAGGCCCGGGAAGATGATGATCCATGGCGCGATGAATATCTGCGCCGTACCGCTTGACATCATGGCGCCCCAGCTTGGCGTGGGCGGCTGCGCGCCAAGCCCGAAGAAGCCAAGCGTTGCTTCTAGGATGATGGCATCACCGGTCGCCAGCATGCCGGCCACGATCACGGGCGTCAGCGCGTTTGGCAGAAGGTGCCGGAAGATGATGTGCGCATGGCCGGCGCCAAGGCTGCGGGTGGCTTCCACGTAGGTCTCGCTCTTCAGCGCCATGATCTGCACCCGCGTCAGCCGCGTGAACTGTGCAAGATAGGCAATCGAGATGGCGATCATCGTTGAGTTGAGCCCGGGACCGATAATCGCGATGAGGATGAGCGCGATCAGGATTTCCGGGAAAGACCAGGTCAGATCAACGGCTGCGGTCACAAGCCTGTCGAAGGCGCCGCCGAAATAAGCGGCGGTGGCGCCAAGGCTCATGCCGATTGCGACCGATATGCTGATCGCGGTGAGGGCAACGCTCAGCGAGGTGCGCGCGCCGTAGATCATGCGCGACAGCAGGTCACGCCCGAACTCGTCAGTGCCCATCCAGTTCTTCCAGGACGGGTTGAGATTGGCATCGCGCAGGCTCTGTATGTCATAGGCATAGGGCGCGATCAGCGGCGCAAAAACCGCGCAGATCATCACGACCAGCAGCACGATGGCCGATATGCCGCCGCGCGGGGACAGGAGGATCGTACGCAGGCTTGAGGATTTGACCATCAGCCTGTCCTCTCGCGAACACGCGGATCAATGAGGGCCTGAACCACATCCCCCAGCAAGGTACCCAGCATGACGGCGATGGCGAGCATCAGCAGGCAGCCCTGCACCACGGGATAGTCACGCTGGTTCAGCGAGGTGATAAGCAGGGAGCCGAGGCCGGGCCTGGCAAACACATATTCAATCGTCACAGCGCCACCCAGAATCCAGCCGATGCGCAAGCTCAGGATGGTGACCACCGGCAGGAGCGCGTGGCGCAGGATGTGCTGCAGATTGATCCGCCATGGTGGCACGCCCTTGGCATGCAGCATCATGACGAAATCGCGGCGCGATATGTCCATCATGGCAACGCGTGTCACGCGCGCGACAAGCGCCACACCACCCAGGCCGATGGTGAGCACGGGCAGCACCAGCGCGCTCCAGCTGCGCGCGCCCGAAACCGGAAACCAGCCAAGGTGCACGGCAAAGACGAGGATCATCAAAAGACCAAGCCAGAAGCTCGGCACAGTCGAGCCAAGGAGGATCACAGCCATCACCGTGCGGTCGACCCAGCTGTCCCGGCGAATTGCCGCAAGCGCTCCGGTTGCAATCCCCACGACGGTGGAGAACGCCAGTGCGAGTGACCCGAGGATCAGGCTATGCGGGAGGTTCTGCGCAATGAGGGAGGAGACGGGCTGGCGCAGGATGATCGCTTCGCCAAGATCACCCGTCATCAGCTTGCCGAACCAGATCGCGTACTGAACGATCAACGGCTTGTCGAGGCCGTATTTGGCGGTGAGTGCCGCCTTCTGCTGCGGGGTCGATCCGATCTGAACAATGTTGTCGATCGGATCGCCCGGCACCAGGTGGATGATCATGAAGATGATCACCGAAACAACCAGAAATACCGGAATGAGCAATACCAATCGCTTGATCAGGAAATTGGCCATTCCGGCTGCTTGCTGTCGGGCTCACATGAGCCTTACTTCTTTTCGATGTCGACGATGGTCTGGCTCTGCAGCCTTGTACCGCGCACGGTCGCCGGCATGGTGATGCGCGCTTGTGAATAGGCGAAATTCTGCACGGGCTGGTAGATCGGCGCGAACACGAATTGCGAGAGCAGGTTCTCGTGATAGGCGCGGAAATTGGCAACGCGCTCATCCCATGTCCGCGAACCCTTCATCGCCTTCTCGTTAAGCGCTTCAGACGTCGCATTGACCCACATGGAATGATTGGGATGGCCCGCACGCTTGCCGGCAAAGAACCAGTCGAGAATGTCGGCATTGGCCCAGGAATAAACCCTGACGGCGAGTTGGTGTTCGGTCTTCTTGCGATACTGCGCGGTGATCGTCGCCGCATCGAAGGCGGTGATATCGGTGCCGATGCCAACCGCCTTCAACTGTGCCTGCACGACTTCGGTGATGCGCTTGAATTCCGTGCCACTCTGGGTCCACAGCTTGACCTGAAGTCTGGTGCCGGCCTTGGCGCGAACCCCATCGGAACTCATCACCCAGCCAGCCTCATCAAGTGCCTTGCGTGAGCGGGCGGGATCATATGCGATCAGCAGTTTGGGATCGACCTTGGCTTCGGCCAGGCCGCTGATCAGGAAGGTGTGGGCCTCCTCGCCGACACCGCCAAAGAGGCTTGCGAGAATTTCCTTCTGATTGATGGCGAAGGCCATCGCCTCACGCACTTTGATATCGGTGAAGGGCTCGACCGAGGTGTTGATTGCGACGTAGTAAACCTCCGTGCCCGGAAGCGTGACGACCTTGGTTCCCTTTTCCGACGAAAGGCGCGGCAGGAAGTCGGTTGGTACGCTGAGCAGCATGTCGACGCCGCCCGTCTTCAGCTCCAGGAATGCCGTTGAATCCTCGGCGATTTCACGCAAGGTGATTTTTTTCAGTTTGGCCGGCCCCTGGTTCACCGAAAGATCCGACGCGGAGTTGTAGGCCTCGTTGCGCACCAGCACCGTCTGCTGGCCAACAACAAAGCTCTCCAGCTTGAAGGGGCCGGTGCCAACCGCGCCCGTGACGCCGAATTTGTCGCCCAGCTGGTCAAATGATTTGGGTGAGGGAATTCCCATGAAACTCGACGCCATGTTGAACAGCATGTTCGGGTCAGGGTTTTTCATCGTGAATTTGACCGTCAGATTGTCGATGACATCCACCTTGTCGATCGCATCGGTCATGAAGGCGTTTTCAGTGCCCAGGAACTTGGGCAGCCACCAGACGATTGTCGCCGCATTGAACGGTTCGCCATCATGAAACTTGACGTTGGGCCGCAGCTTGAAGGTCCAGGTCAGGCCGTCCGCTGACGTTTCCCACGATGTCGCAAGCTGGCCATGGAAGCTCTGGTCTGCGTCCTGGATAACCATGCGGTCGAAGATCAGGGTGGTGGCGGCGTTGAGACGCGTGCCCAGGATCGGATTGTAACTTGGCGCACCGACGTCGCGCGCTGGCATCACGAAGATTGCCTCCTGCGCCATCGCGGAAGCGCTGGGTGCGAGAGAAAGCAAACCGGCCGACAGAAGCGCCGATCCGGACAAGAGCATCGCCTTGGCAGTGTAGCGCATTGTGGTTTTCCTTTGCTGGACGTCGGTTGATGGACAGGTCAGATTTAATCCCCCGTGACAGGCCCGCTCGGGTCACCCACATGGCCCGTGAAGCGGTTGAAGAGGCGGGCAATCGCGTCCATCCGCTGCTCGACCTGCGGGCCAAGCTCGATGAAAACACTGTTGACAAGAAGGTTCGCAAGGCTCGCCATCTGGGCGGTTGAATCCCAGAACAGATTGAACTCGGTCGGCACGACGAGCATTTCGTCAACCACCTCCCGGCCCCAGTCGCAGAAGGCATCGGTGATCAGCGTCGTGGGGATGCCTGCCGCTTTCGCTTCGACAGCCAGAAGTTTGGCCATGCGCGAATAGCGTCGCGCCTCAAAGATCACCAGCGTCGGCTTGTCTGCCGCCGATGCCGCGTCTGACAGCAGCAATTCACTGAAGTTTCCGCCAGCCAGATCAAGCAGATGCACACTGTCACGCAGATATTGCAGCTGATTGACAAAAATCTGAGCCATGCCGCGCTCGGTCTGAAACCCGGCCGCGAAAACGGCGGGGCGTCGCGCCAACCGGTCGACCACGCGGCGCCATTCGGGTGTTCGCGCCAGCTCATAAACCGCCACCAGAGCGGCAATTTCCATCTGCAGGCCAGCACCCAGCTGGTCCTCGCCCGCCTGCGCGCTGCGCTGAAAATCACGCAGCCGATCGCTGATCAGCCATGGCCGGTCGCCGATATCCTGCTTGAGATGGTCCTTCAGATCCTTGAAGCTGGCATAGCCCAGGGCGCGGCAAAAGCGCCCGACCGTTGGTTCGCTGACCTGAACTTTTTCTGCAAGGCTGGCGGCGGTCTCAAAGGGAATGCTGTTCAATTGGGACAGCATATAGCTCGCAATCGCCTTGTCCGCCTTGGAGGCGGTGGACAGGCACTCTGACAGACGATTACGGACAGAGCCTACCATGTGAGCTCCAGAACTTCGGCTCCCTATGAAGTAATATATCTTTCAAATAGTCAAACTATTTTTGTTTTCTTGCAATTTATATCGAAGCACGTTGTGATGATGGCCGGCCACGGGAGGGCTTCGGTTCATCAATGTACGATTATGTGGTCATCGGCGCGGGAATCTCGGGCACGTCAGCAGCCTATGAGCTCGCAGCGCATGGCAGCGTGCTGCTGATCGAAGCGGAAATGGCGCCCGGTTATCACAGCACCGGGCGATCGGCAGCTTTGTTCACGCGCAACTATGGCAACCCGGTCGTCCGGCGGGTCAATCAGGCAAGCCATGCCTTCTTTCTCAATCCACCTGATGGTTTTTGTGAGCACGCGCTCCTGACGCCGCGAGGCTCATTGACGGTCGCATCACCAACGCAATTGGCCGGGCTTGACGCCATATTGGCGCTTTCATCACCGGGACATGAGATCGAGGCAATCAGCGTTGTCCAGGCGTGCGCACTGGCGCCGCTGCTTCGACCTGAGACGATCGCCTGCGCGGCCTTCGAGCGGGGCGTCACGGATATCGATGTGGCCGGTCTGCATCAGGGTTATCTGAGAGGCTTCAAACAGCGTGGCGGCACGTTGGTGTGCAACAAGCGTGTTGACCACCTGGAACGGGCCAATGGAGGCTGGAGGATCATAGCCGGCGATGTCGATGTTCTGGCGCGGATCATCGTCAATGCTGCAGGCGCCTGGGCTGGACGGATCGGTGCCATGGCCGGCGCCGCGCCGATTGGCCTTGTCCCGCGCAAGCGCACCGCCATCATCGTGGACGCGTCCGAAGACATGAAGACCCATGACATGCCGGCCATCGATTTTGTCGGCCACGATGCCTATCTGAAACCGGATAGCGGGCGGATCATGGCCTCGCCAGGCGACCAGACACCGAGCGAACCCCAGGATTCCCAACCCGATGAATACGACATCGCGGTGGCTGTCGACTGGCTTGAAACCGAAACGTACCTGAAGGTCAAGCGCATTGGCAGCAGCTGGGCCGGTTTGCGCTCCTTCGTGAGCGACGAGCGACCGGTCGTTGGCTTCGACACCCAGGCAGACGGTTTTTTCTGGCTGGCCGGCCAGGGTGGCTACGGCATCATGATGGCTCCGGCGTTAGCGCGGGCGGCGGCGGGGTTGATTGTTGCCAATGCGCTGCCAGAGCGACTTCTGGAGGAGGGGCTCACGGCAGCCGATATCGGTCCACGACGATTGGCGCAGCCGGCTTAACGGTATGATCAGATATGACCTTGCGCCCGTTTGATCGGCAAACGCGAATAGAGCACATTGCGCTCACACGGAATCGCAATTCTCTCTCAACCTTATTGTTTTCGCATGCTGTGATCGAAAAACCGGTTCCCATTTTTTCGCGGCATGCTTTAGCCGCTGTGTCCGCCATCGACCGAAAGGATCTGCCCGCTGATCCAGGCGGCCTGATCGCTTGCCAGAAAGGCAACCGCGTGTGCGATGTCCTCGGCCGTTCCAAGGCGGCGGGCGTGGATGGACGAGACCAGCCGCGCCTGCCCCTCTGCTCCATAAGACTGCCATTGCCGTTCCGTCGTCGGATTGGAGCGCACGAAGCCCGGCGCGATAGCGTTACAGGTGACGCCTGAGGGTCCCAGATCCTGGCTTAACTGTTTCGTCAGCCCGACAAGCGCGTGTTTTGCCGCCGTGTAAGCCTGAATGCCGGTCAGGCTCGGGCGCAAACCCGCACCCGACGCAATCATGATGATGCGGCCATAGCTGTTGCGGCGCATCGGCGCTGAGGCAGCCTGGGCCAGCCAGAAGGCGCCATCGACATTGGCGGCGAATATCGCCCGCCAATCGTCCTCACTCACCTCCTCGATCGGCCGCCCGACCTGACCACGCACACCGCCGGCAGCATGGACCAGAATGTCGAGCCGTCCTTTCTGCGCCGCAATCGCCTCCACACCCTGCTGCACGGCAGCGCGATGACCCACATCGAGAGGGAGCGCGGCCAGACCTTCCTGTGCACAAAAACTCACAAGCCGCGCTTCGTCGATATCGCTCGCGACGACATCGGCCCCTGCTGATTTCAGCATCCGGGCGATCGCCTGGCCGATACCTTGTGCGGCACCCGTGACGAGGGCTACGCGGTTGTCGAAGCGGATGTGCATGTATCGATCAAGAGCTGAAAGGTTGAGAAAGCCATCGGTGCTGTTCCCTCCTCGAGGGCGTGGATGAGTTCGACAAGCCGCGATAGTGCCGGCGTTGGCACGCCCGCCTGTGCCCCAAGCCGGACGATGATGCCGATCTGCGGATCAATCTCCGTCCTGCGCTTGCGCACCGCCAGATCACGATAAATGCCGCTATGAGTTTTGGCGGTGTGCCGGTTGAACTCGGCCAGCGCTGCGATTGAAGCGCGTGCGCCGGCGCTCGATGCGCCCGGCGCGAAGGCGGCAGGATCAAAGCCGTTGAAGCCAACCGGCGTGACGCCACGTCGTGCCGCAACCGCCATCATCTCGCGCGCCAATTGATCAAAAACAACGAAGCGGCGCGGATCGTCGAAATTTTCCGTCATAGAATCGGGCGTGAGGGCAGTTGCAAACAACATGGCGCCATAGGCAAGCTTGCCCCATAGAAAGCCCCAGACATTATCGGTCAGGACAGCGACAGGCTCGAAGCGGCGCAACAGATCATGCATATGGCGCGTGCGCGGCTGGATCGGCCCGTCAATCTCGCCGACGACGACAGCCCCACGATTGCCAAACAGCACCTCGCCCGGCCCCAGCCAGTCAGCGCCGAAATTGACAAAGCAGCCCATGGTCCGATGGGCCCCGAGCGCTTCGGCGATGGCGATTTCATTGAGCCCGTTCTGCGCTGAAAGCACATAGCCGCCATCAGACAGATGCGGCGTCAGCATGGCGAGCGCATTATCTGTCGCCTGAGCCTTCACCGCAAGCACGATGATATCGAACCGACCATTGAGTTCATCGGGAATGCAGGCTGGAACGAGTTGGGTGAACGTCTCAACCGGGCCGCTGACATGAAGGCCCCGTGTGCGGCAGGCTTCCACATGATCAGCCACGATATCAACGAGCAGGAGCGGCACGCCCGCCCGCGCCCAATAGGCTGCAAGCGTGCCCCCGATCGCGCCACCGCCCCACACCAGAACGGGGCGGTCGGCGTTCATTTGGCGGGCTTGATGTTCATGGCAAGCGTATCTTCGTCAACCCGCGGCTTGATTGTCACCTTGTCCTTCTGCATCGCCCAGGCCGACCCCACGGCTACAATCGGCAGGCGCTGGCGATCCTTCTCGACAATCGCATTCACATCCTCAAGGTCCTTGCGCCGCTTGCCTTCGTCCATCTCGATAGCGGCCGCCTGAAGCAGCCTGTCGGCTTCAGGGTTGATGTAGCCCAGCACGTTGAAAGCGCCCATCTTGCGCTCCTTGTCGTTGGAATGGGCAAGAGACGAGAGCGTATAATGCGCTTCGCCCGTCAGCGTTCCCCAGCCGGACATGGAGACGGAATATTCGCCGCGCGTACGGGCGGGGAAAAAGACAGCAGCCGGCTGGGCATTGGCTTGCGCCTCAACCCCGATTGCCGCCCACATCTGGGCAATCGATGTCCCCACCTGGCGGTCACCCGGCAAACGGTCCTGGGTAAAGGCAAATTGCAGCTTGAAGCCGTTGGGATAACCAGCCTCTGCGAGACGTTTCTTTGCCGCTGTGACATCGTATTTGCGTTCGCCAAGCGTCTTGTTGAAGCCGAAGATCGACGGCGTCACCAACTGGTTCACCGGTTGGCCAAGCCCTTCCATCGCCACCTCAGCCAGCGCCTTGCGGTCGATGGCAAGATCAAGCGCCTCGCGCACCCGCACATCCTGCAACGGGTTTTTGTCAAGTGCCGCCCCATCCCTGGCCGTGATCGTCGGCGCCTTGTCGCGCACATCAAACTCGATGTTGAAAACATAGACGGTATCGATTGTCTGCACGCTGAGCTTGGGGTCACGCTTCAGAGTTGCCACATCACTTGCGGGGACGCGGGTGATGAGATCGAGCTGACCGGCCTTGAGCTGCGCCACACGTGCCGCGTCATTGGCAATTTCCTTGCGTACATGGCGCGCCCAGGGTTCCTTCTCGCCCCAATACCCGTCGAAACGGTCAAGCACGAGATCGCCCTTGGGCTGCCAGGACACATATTTGTACGGGCCTGTGCCAATGGCGGATTTGCCGCTGTTGAACGCCTCATTGGCGCTTTCCTTGGTGAGGCCCGCTGCCGCTTTGGCCGACACAATAAAGAGGCGGATGAAATCATTGGGCAGATTGGGTGCCGGCCCGTCGGTGATGATGTGAACCGTCAGCGGATCGATGATTTTCGTTTCCTTGACGCGGCGCACGTAGATGGTTGTCGGGTTCGGCCCGGCCACGAGCGGGATGCGTTCGATGGAGAATTTGACGTCGGCTGCGGTGAGATCCGAGCCATCGTGGAATTTCACACCGGGACGCAACTTGAACTCCCAGGTTGTGGTGTCGATTGCCTTCCAGCTCAGCGCCAGGCGTGGCTCAAGCTCAAGCCCGTCGCCCGACCACACCAGCGTATCGAAGACATGCTTCAACGCTTCGGCATGCGTGCCGGTCGCGGTGAAGTGCGGGTCAATCGAATCAGGTCCGCCTCTGACGCCGATCGTCAGGGTCTGGGCGACAGCACTTGTCGACAGAACGGCTGCAACCGCCACAGCCAGCCAAAAGGGTCGCATGCAAGCCTCCTCAAGTGTCGCCCGCGCACGTCTGCGCCGGCATTCAATCGGCTATTCAATTCGTGCTGTAGCCCATAGTCAATTGCTCGCTTGCACATTAACTTGACAATCATCCAACATCCGGTCGACTTGCCATTGGACATCAGCGGATTTCAATTTCAGGCCGAGCCGGAGAGAAAACCGATGCGCATCGCCGACATGAACTGGATGCAGGTTGCCGCCCACGCGGCCCATGATGATCGCGCGGTCCTGCCCATCGGCTCGACCGAGCAACACGCCTATCTCAGCCTCGCGGTTGATGCGATCCTTGCAGAGCGCGTGGCTGTCGAGGCAGCCGGCCCGCTCGCGATCCCGGTCTTTCCAACGATCAATTACGGGCTGACACCCAATTTCGTCGATTACCCCGGCACCGTCACGCTGCGCATGGCGACACTGTGCGCGCTCATCACCGACATTCTCGATGGTATTGTGCGCTCAGGCTTCAAGCGCATCATCATCGTCAACGGCCATGGCGGCAACTCGCCCGCTCACGGCGCCGTGCTCGAATGGCTTGATCATCATCGTGGCGTCCAGGTCAAATGGCACAATTGGTGGAACGCGCCGGCGACGTTTGCCAAGGTGCAGGCCATCGATCCGCTGGCCTCGCATGCCTCGTGGATGGAAAATTTTCCGTGGACGAGGCTTGGCAACATCGCCATGCCTGACACCCGCAAGCCGATGCTTGATCTTGCACATTTTTTACAAGTCGACCCCGGCAGAAAGAAGGAACTTCTGGGCGATGGCAATTATGGCGGCCTCTATCAGCGCAGCGATGAGGATATGCTCGCCCTGTGGCAGGTGGCGATTGAGGAGACGCGGGCGCTCATGACGGATGGCTGGCAATGACGCGCCGGCCCCGATGCTAGGGTTTATCCTGCAGCGTTTCTTCCAGGCACTGGTCGTGATGCTGGTGATCTCCCTGCTCGTGTTCGTCGGCGTCTACGCCGTCGGCAACCCCATCGATGTCGTGCTCTCTCCTGACGCGACGCAGGCCATCCGCGACCAGACCATCCGTGCCTATGGCTTCGATCAGCCTTTATGGAAGCAATATGCCGATTTCCTGACCCGGCTGCTGCATGGCGATTTCGGGCGCTCCTTCAGCTACAACATGCCGGTGCTCGATCTGATCTTCTCCCGCTTGCCGGCAACGCTCGAATTGACGCTGGCGGCCGTTCTTGGCGCCACCTTCATCGGCGTGCCGCTTGGGATGTATGCCGGCTACCGGCCGGACAGTCTTGCCGCCAAACTCATCATGGCGATCTCGATCCTCGGCTTCTCGGTGCCGACCTTCTGGATCGGCCTGGTGCTGATCTTCACCTTTGCCGTCACCCTTGGCTGGCTGCCGGCAGGAAATCGCGGGCCGACGGCAAGCCTCTTTGGCATCGAGTGGAGTTTCCTGACGCTTGAAGGTCTGAGATTTCTTTTTCTGCCGGCGCTCAATCTCTCGCTGTTCAAGTTCGCGCTCATGGTCCGTCTGGCACGGTCCGGCACGCGTGAATTGATGCTGAGTGATACCGTCAAATTCGCCCGCGCGGCGGGCGAAAGTGAAGGGACGATTCTTGTCCGACATGTTTTTCGCTTGATCCTCATTCCCATCGTCACCGTCTTCGGGCTTGAGTTCGGCTCAACGCTTGCCTTCGCGGTGGTGACCGAAACCATCTTCTCCTGGCCCGGTGTCGGCAAGCTCATCATCGATTCCATCTCAACCCTCGATCGCCCGGTCATGGTTGCCTATCTGATGCTGGTCGCCTTCCTCTTCATCGCCATCAATTTCCTCGTCGACATTTCCTATGTGGTCCTCGACCCGCGCCTGCGTGCGAGGCGGGTATGAGCACGCCCGATTCACCGTTGCGGCGTTTCGCTGCCGAGTTCTGTGAGAACCGCATCGCGCTTGCTGCCCTCGTTGTCGTGGTGGTCATCGTTGGTATTGCCATCATGGCGCCGTTCATCACCGCGCAGAACCCCTATGATCTCGCCACCCTCGTTCTGACGGATGCCCGCCACCAGCCCCATCTGCATGGAAATACGCAACCCGTAGACGATGGCTGAATAAAGATCGCG
>JAKFVK010000161.1 GCA_021732205.1 Hyphomicrobiales bacterium
GGCACTACTAAAACATATTCAAGGCAACCCGTGCCTCGTCTGACATGCGCGAAGGATCCCATGGCGGATCGAAGACCATCTGGACCTTGACGCCGGAAACACCGGGAACCGTCGATACGGCATTTTCTACCCAGCCCGGCATCTCGCCAGCAACCGGACAGGCGGGAGCGGTCAGCGTCATGTCGATGTCGACAAAGCGATCATCGTTGATATCGACGCGGTAGATCAGACCCAGCTCGTAAATATCGCAGGGAATTTCCGGGTCATAAACGGTCTTGAGGGCTGCGACGATGTCGTCGGTCAGGCGATCAACATCGCTGCCCGATGGTGAGACCGCCGTCGTCACAGGTGTTATCGTATCCTGGCTCATTCGACCCTCATGCGAAAAAATCATGCGCCTTGCGCAAGGCCGCGACCAGTTTATCGACCTCGGCCGGCGTATTATAGAGTGCAAACGACGCACGGCAGGTCGAGGTGACGCCAAAACGCTTCAGCAGCGGCATGGCGCAATGCGTGCCCGCTCTTACCGCCACACCCTCGCGGTCGATCACGGTTGCCACATCATGGGCATGGGCCCCGGTCATTTCAAAGGCGATGATCGCTCCCTTGCCCGGCGCAGTGCCGATCATCCGCAGCGAATTGATTTCGCTCAGCCGCTGGTGCGCGTAGGCGCTGAGCGCCTGTTCATGAGCGGCGATCGTCTTGCGCCCGATACCCATCATGAATTCGACCGCAGCCCCCAGACCGATCGCTTGCACGATCGGCGGCGTGCCGGCCTCGAAGCGATGCGGCGGGTCATTGTAGGTCACGCCCTCCATCGTCACCGTCTCGATCATCTCGCCGCCACCATTGAAGGGCGGCATGACGGCCAGATGCTCCTTCTTGCCGTAGAGCACGCCAATACCAGTTGGCCCGTACACTTTGTGGCCGGTGAAGATGTAGAAATCAGCATCAAGATCCTGCACGTCGACATCGAGATGGACGGCCCCCTGGCTGCCATCAACAACGACCGGAATGCCACGCGCGTGGGCAGCGGCGATCATCTCTTTCAAGGGCGTTATCGTCCCCAGCACATTTGACATGTGAGTGATGGCAACCAGCTTTGTTCGCGACGTCAGCGCAGCCTCGAACGCTGCCAATGTCAGCGAGCCATCATCGGCGACCGGCACCCAGACGAGATTGGCGCCACGCCGCTCGCGATGGAAATGCCAGGGCACGATATTTGAATGATGTTCCATGATCGACAGGACGATGTCATCGCCCTCACCGATCCGCAGCCCGCCGAAGGACTGGGCGACAAGATTGATTGCCTCGGTCGCAGAGCGCGTGAAGATAATTTGATCAACGGATGGCGCGTTGAGGAACCGGCGAACACTCTCGCGCGCCTGTTCAAAGGCGTCGGTCGCCGCATTCGCCAGATAATGCAGGCCGCGATGGACGTTGGCGTATTCATGCTCATAGGCATGGCGCATGCGCTCAAGGACAATGCGCGGCTTCTGGGCAGAGGCGGCATTGTCGAGATAGACGAGCGGCTTGCCGTAGACGCTCGTTCCCAGAATCGGAAACTCGCTGCGCATTGCCTCAACGTCATAAGTCATGACTTGTTCCTGTCCGCGAGCGTCTGGTCGAGCCATGCGCCAACCCGTTCGGTCAGCATGCCGCGCAGGGCATCATCACTGACCGCTTCCAGCGCCTCGCCGACAAAGGCTTTGACCAGCAGCGCCTTGGCGTCCGCTTCCGACAGGCCACGCGAGCGCAGATAGAAAGCAAGATCCTCGTCGATCTGCCCGGCCGTCGCGCCATGGGCGCACTGAACGTCATCGGCGAAGATTTCAAGCTCCGGCTTGGCACTGAACTCGGCCTCATCTCCCAGCATGAGGCCACGGGCGCTCATCCGTCCGTCGGTTTTCTGGGCATCGGGGCGGACGATGATCTTGCCCTGAAAAACGCCGTGGGCATGACCACCGAGGACATATTTGAACGTCTCGCGGCTGTTGCAGCCGGCAGCCGCATGATCAACCTGAAGCGTGGTGTCGAGATGCTGGCGATAACGGGCAAGCACCGCGCCATTGAGCGCGAGGTTCGCTCCCTCGCCGGTCAGCCGCACCGAGAGGGCGCGCCGCTGGAAGGCTGCTCCTTCATCAAGCGCGAAGGTCTCGTAGCAGGACCCCTGCCCAAGCTCGACAAAACCATGCGACAGCGCAAGCGCAGCATCGCCCTCCTTCTGCACCGTCACATGTGTCAGGCGCGCATGGGCGCCGACGATGATTTCGCTTGCCGCATGCGACTGATAGGCCGCGCCATCAGGTCCGACATGGCTCTCAACAATGGTGCATTGCGCTCCCTCGCCTACCAGAATGAGAAGGCGCGGGAAGACTGAGGCCTGCGCACCGGCAAAGCGGAAATCAAGATGGATCGGCGCCTCGATCTTCGCATGAGGGGCGATGCGCAGCACAGCACCCCCTTGGGTGAAAGCCGTGTTGAGCGCCAGTGCGCTGTCGCGATTTCCAGCCGTCAGCCGACCGAAATGGGCTTCGACATACGCGTCTCCGCGCTCAAAGGCCTGCGTGAGATCACGAAAATAGATATCGGTCGGCAACTGCCCTTCACTCAGCGACGGGACATAGCGGCCATTGACAAAGGCAAGGCGCGCAAGCGGCGAGATATCGATGCCTGGCCGGCTGCTTTTAGCCGCCGCGATGTCACCTGCACCCGGCAGGCCAGCTGGTTCAGGAAAACTTTTCAGCGCAGCACGCAGATCAGAAAATTTCCACGCTTCACTGCGTCGCGTCGGCAGCCCGTCCTGAACGACGAGGTCGAGGGCGGCGGCGCGTTCGCGCGGATAAGCCGCAAGCTCCTTGCGGCGTGCTGAGAAGGCTTGAAGGATGGCCTCTTCGCCGGCGGTATGCCGGATACGCGGTTCCATGCTCATGATGTTCCGGCTTACGCCGCCTCCCCATAGCCGGCATAGCCGCTGGCTTCGAGTTCGCGCGCCAGATTGGCATCGCCCGAGCGCACGACCTTGCCCTTGGTCAGGACATGGACGCGATCGGGCACGATATAGTCGAGGAGGCGCTGGTAGTGCGTGATGACAAGGATCGAGCGCTTGGGCGAGCGCAGCGCGTTCACCCCTTCCGAGACAATGCGCAAGGCGTCGATGTCAAGGCCTGAATCGGTCTCGTCGAGCACGGCGAGTTTTGGCTGGAGAAGTGCCATCTGCAGAATTTCCATGCGCTTCTTCTCGCCGCCAGAAAAGCCGACATTGAGGCCGCGCTTCAGCATCTCATCGGAGATCTGCAGCGATTTCGCTACCTCCCTCACCCGCTTGAGGAAAACACCAGCGGCAATCTCGTCCTCGCCGCGCGCCTTGCGGTGGGCATTAACGGCGGCCTTGAGGAAGGTCATGGTGGAAACGCCGGGAATTTCCAGCGGATATTGAAAGGCCAGAAACAGCCCGGCAGTGGCGCGCTGATCAGGCTCCAGCTCAAGAATAGACTGGCCGTCGACGAGGATATCGCCATCGGTGATCTCGTAGTCCTCGCGACCGGCCAGCACATAGGACAGCGTCGATTTGCCCGATCCGTTCGGACCCATGATGGCATGCACCTCGCCATCGGGCACGACAAGATCAATGCCGTTGAGGATCTGCTTGTCCTCGATGCGGGCATGGAGATTGCGAATTTCGAGCATGGTCAGGAATCCTTGTTGGCGGGTTGGCCTTCGCCATCCCAGTAATCGACAGCGCCGTCGTGACGGCCGATGAAACGGAAGGGAGCGGTCATGGGTGAGCCATCGAGGGCGCCGCCATAAACCAGGAATTTTCGTGAATCAGGATATTCGACCACCTCAGGCTGCGGGCCGGGATTGGTCGAGAGCGCCAGATAGCGCAGCTCGCTCTCCCCGGTATTGATGATCTGATGGGCCTCGCCCGCTGATCCGGCCGGTGCAGCAAGCACATCGCCGGGTTTCACCGGAAAGGTCTGAGACCCGAAGCGATACTCACCCGTCCCCTCAAGAATTAAAAACATCTCATGGGTAAGATGATGGTGATGAAACGGAAAGGCCCGCTTGCCAGGCGCTACAATCGTCAGCATGCAGCCCAGACCCGTCGAGCCGATCAGCGGCGCGATGCGGCCAAGCTTTGCCGCGTAAGCTTCTCCCTGACGCAACTCAAACAGCGGTACATCCGCCAGATTGATCACCGGTGATGATGGTTTGCCGTTCGCGTTCATCGAGCGCCTCCACCGCTTGCCGCGACTTCCTCGCCCTTCAGCAGGCCGCGCCAGAAGGCACCATCGCCATGGGTGAATTCGACCATCGCCATCGGCGTATCGCCCGCCTCAATCGACACCACGCGCCCCTCATCGCCGGCCGCGAGATCACATGGCACGGGCGCGCCGCCAAGCGCCGCAGCATAGCCGGCGAACAGGCGTTCCATCTCGATATCGGCCACCAGACGAACCCGCATATCCGCCACCAGCTCCGCCCCCCTGGCGTCCCGCATGGCGAGCATCACCCGACACTCCCTTCAAGGCTGACCGCAATGAGCTTCTGCGCCTCCACCATGAATTCCATCGGCAGGTGCTGGAGAACATCCTTGACGAAGCCGTTGACGATCAGCGCGATGGCGTCCTCCTTGGTGAGGCCGCGCTGCATGGCGTAGAACACCTGGTCATCCGATACTTTCGAGGTCGTCGCCTCATGCTCGAACTGGGCGGAGGAATTCTTCGCCTCGATATAGGGCACGGTGTGAGCGCCGCAGCGGTCGCCGATCAGCAGGCTGTCGCAATTGGTGAAGTTGCGGGCGTTGCGGGCTTTGCGATGCGCATAGACCTGGCCACGATAGGTGTTCTGCGAGATGCCGGCGGCGATACCCTTGGAAATGATACGGCTGGAGGTATTGGCACCCAGATGGATCATCTTGGTGCCGGAATCGACCTGTTGCGCGCCATTCGACACGGCGATCGAATAGAATTCGCCACGTGAATTATCGCCGCGCAGAATGCAAGACGGGTATTTCCAGGTGATCGCTGAGCCGGTCTCGACCTGGGTCCACGAAATCTTCGAATTGTCACCCCGGCAATCGCCGCGCTTGGTAACGAAATTATAAATGCCGCCCTTGCCGCTGGCGTCTCCGGGATACCAGTTCTGGACGGTTGAATATTTGATCTCCGCGTCATCCAGCGCCACCAGTTCGACGACGGCGGCATGGAGCTGGTTTTCATCGCGCATCGGTGCCGTGCAGCCTTCGAGATAAGAGACGTAAGCACCCTTATCCGCGATGATCAACGTGCGCTCGAACTGGCCGGTATTGCGCTCGTTGATGCGAAAATACGTCGATAATTCCATCGGGCAGCGCACGCCTGGCGGAATATAAACGAACGAGCCATCGGAGAACACGGCCGAATTCAGCGTGGCGTAGAAATTATCGCTCACCGGCACGACGGAGCCGAGATATTTGCGCACCAGCTCCGGGTGCTCGCGTACCGCTTCGGAAATGGCACAGAAGATGACACCGGCCTTCGCCAGCTCTTCCTTGAAGGTGGTAACGACGGATACGGAATCAAACACCGCGTCGACCGCGACGCGTGCTCCCACAACGCCTGCCAGAACTTCACGCTCACGCAAGGGGATGCCAAGCTTTTCGTAAGTTTTCAGCAGTTCCGGGTCAACTTCATCCAGGGATTTCGGTCCCGACGTGCTTTTGGGCTGCGAATAGTAATAAAGATCCTCGAAATCAATCCGCGGATAACTCACACGCGCCCATTGTGGCTCTTCCATCGCGCGCCAGCGCTCATAGGCATCCAGACGCCAATCGAGCATCCATTGCGGCTCGTTCTTCTTGGCCGAGATATAGCGCACGATATCGGTGCTCAGCCCCTTGGGTGCACGCTCGGATTCGATATCGGTGACGAAGCCATATTTGTACTGATCGACGTCGATTGCCTTGACCTGTTCGATGGTTTCCTGAACGGCTGGCATGGACAACTCCCTGTATTGCGGCCGGCGCTTCGACCTGTCGGTTAGGCGGCGGCGCGCCCGGCAATGCGGTTACGGTGGGCGGCAAAGGCCGCGATGAATTTATCGATATCG
The DNA here is from genome assembly GCA_021732205.1 of Hyphomicrobiales bacterium. Taxonomy (GTDB): domain Bacteria; phylum Pseudomonadota; class Alphaproteobacteria; order Rhizobiales; family UBA4765; genus Raskinella. The sequence goes on from JAKFVK010000161.1 coordinate 6,094, forward strand.
TCGGGCGTCGTCGCCCAGCCGAGGCTGACACGCAAGGCCGAGCGAGCGTGAGCGTCATCAACCGCCATGGCCTTGAGCACGTGGCTCGGCGCGACCTTGCCCGAAGCGCAGGCCGAACCTGTTGCCACTGCGATTCCTGCCAGATCAAGCGCGATGACCGCCGTCTCGCCGATGATATCGTCGCACATCACAAGACTGGTATTCGGCAGACGCGGCACATGCTGACCCATGATGTGGGTGCCTGGCAGTGCTGCCACAAGGCGTGCTTCCATGTCATCGCGCATGGCACGAATGCGCCCGCTCTCAACCGCTCCCAGGCGTGCCAGATAGTCGCAGGCAGCGCCAAGCCCAGCAATGCCGCTGACATTCTCTGTTCCCGCCCGCTGGCGATGTTCCTGCGCCCCGCCACGGATGAGCGGCGTGCCGAGGCGCACGCCCTCACCAAGGATGACGGCGCCGCTGCCCTGTGGCGCACCAAGCTTATGGCCAGAGACAATGATGGCGTCCGCGCCCAAAGCGGCGATATCGACGGGTATCTTTCCCATCGCCTGCACCGCATCGCAGACCAGCGAAGCGCCATGCGTCGTGCAAAGGGCTGCCACTTCGGCGATCGGCTGAATGATCCCGGTTTCGTTATTGGCAAGCATCACGGCCACCAGCGCCGGACGCGCTGAGCCAGAGAGCAACACCTCAAGGGCAGCAAGATCAATCACCCCATCGCTTGTCACCGGACACACCGCCACATCGGCTGGCGCGAAGCGGCCAGCGCTCAGCACCGCTGAATGCTCGATGGCTGAGACCACGAGCCGTTCAGCCGGCGCTTTTTCTCTGCCGCAGAAGCCGGGCGCCAGCACCATGGCGGCACCTTCACTGCCGCCGGAGGTAAAAATGACATTCCCGGCATGACCATTGATCAAACCGGCAATGGCGGCCCTCGCCTCTTCGAGAAGACGGCGCGCCCGGCGCCCTTCCTGATGGACGGCTGACGGGTTGGCGGCAAGCTCAAGGGCAGCGAGTGCCGCCGCCCGCGCCTCAGGGCGCAGCGGAGCGGTCGCATTGCAATCAAGATAGGCACGTCGTCCGTCCATGAACCACCTTGGCTGTCGTATCGCCTGAAGCCGGCTTTATACGCTCCCCTCACCCTTTTCGGTGACAGGCACGCCCCGGCGCATTACCACCTGGAGATATCGAGCCATCTTCAACATACGATATGCCGGCAGGCCAAAGGCTGCACGCACGCCTTGCGTCCGCCGCTCCAGTCAATTACCTAGAGCAACGAGACTTCGACGGTTCCCGGCAATGCCGGTTGCCCGTGACGATTTGGCGCCCGTGCGGTCCCAACTGACCGCACCAGCAGATTTACCCTTCTGTTCTAGGGAGCGGCGGCGCCGGCGTCAACGCGTGTCGGTGTCACATGATTATCACCGCCGGCCAGCGAGGCAGGCGCGGAAATTGGAGCAAGTGTCGCGATTATGCCTGAAGTGATTTTCAACGGACCTGCCGGACGGATCGAAGGACGCTACCAGCAAGCGAAAAACCGTGCCGCGCCGATCGCCATCGTTCTGCACCCCCACCCGCAATTTGGCGGAACGATGAACAATCAGATCGTCTATAATCTTTTCTATATCTTCGCAAAAAGAGGTTTTTCCGTTCTGCGCTTCAATTTTCGCGGCGTTGGCCGCAGTCAGGGCGCGTTTGATCACGGCCAGGGCGAGTTGTCGGACGCAGCCGCGGCCCTTGACTGGGCACAAACGCTCAACCCGGAATCGCGCGCCTGCTGGATTGCCGGCTTTTCTTTCGGCGCGTGGATCGGCATGCAGCTTCTCATGCGCCGGCCGGAGATCGAGGGTTTCATTTCGATTGCGCCGCCGGCCAACCTCTACGATTTCAGCTTTCTTGCCCCCTGCCCGTCATCCGGCCTGATTTTACATGGCGACAAGGATGCGGTGGTGCCTTTGGCCGATGTGCGCACGCTGATTGAAAAGCTCAAAACCCAGCGCGGCATCATCATCGACCAGACTGTCATTCCCGGCGCCAACCATTTCTTTGAAAGCCATATGGAGCCGCTGGTCACCAAGGTCAGCAGCTATCTCGACGGCCGGCTGGGGACCAGCGAAGACGCGGCGTGAGCTGATTTCACGCTGACCGGCGCGCGCTCCATTGGGCGATGAAGGCGGCGACGCCATCATCCCGAACAAGCTGACCAGCAGCGCCAAGCCAAACTGCGCCAGCACACAAATCGTCCCGGCGGATTGCAAGGACCGCCTGCACGCCGACAAAAGCGTCGAATGTCGTATTTTTGCAACCATCTGAGGAATTGATTGCGTGGTTCGAACTGCGCTTGCCGTCAGTGCGCAGAAAAGTCTTTTGCCGCGCCAAATTACCATTAAGAGATGTGTAAGAAGTATGGCGTGGCCGTCGAAAGTTCATCGTCACTCACTCATTCGGGTAATTTGATGCCAAACGGGAATACAGGATACAGTTTCGGTCTGTCGTATATTTTACGGCGTCAGTTGCGCGTCGCTGATGGCGAAATGTCTTGCCTGCGTCACTTGGTTCTGGCGGGTGGTGCCCTTTGCGCCCTTTCCCTCGCGACGCCAGTCTTTTCCAACGTCCTTCCCGTCGACGTCGGCGGCGGCAGCGGGGCACCTGGAGACGGGGGCAACGCGGCGGGCGGAGCGGAGGGTGGGGCTAACAGCCTGTTTGGGACCGCTGCTGGATCCGGCAACAGCGGCGCCGGAGGCGACGCCCCTGCGGGTGGCGGTGGCGGCGCAGGCCCTACAGGTGGGCCCGGCGGGGGTGTTTCCTTTGATGGCGGCGTTATTTTTGGTGGCGCTGGCGGCGCGAGTGGCGGCGGTAATGGCACTGACGGTTTCAGGTTCGATGGCGTTGGTAGTGGCGGCGGCGGTGGCGCTCATGGTTTCGTCGCCAATGTACTCCCTACCGCTATTTCCCACGGCGGCAGAGGCGGCAATGGCGGCGACGGCGGCGGCGGCGGCGGCGGCGGGTTCGGAGTGGTCGTTTCCGGCGGAATCAACCTCGGCATCCTGAATACCAACGCGATTGGCGGCAATGGCGGCAGTGGCGGCAATGGCGGCAGTGGCGGCAGTGGCGGCAGTGGCGGCAGCGGTTTTGCCTTGACCGACAACAACTCAACCGTGACGGTGGGCAGCTCTGTCACGGGCGGCAATGGCGGCAGCGGTGGCAACGCTCTTGAGCCAGCCTTGGGCGTCGCGGGCAATGGCGGCAATGGCGGCAACGGTTTTGCCTTTACCGGCAGTAGTAATGTGACCCTATCGATAAATGGTATAGTCACAGGCGGCAATGGAGGCAGCGGCGGCAATCGCATCGTTGGTGACGGCGGCGCTGGCGGCGCCGGTGGCAGCGGCGGGGCTGGGCTGACTGCCATTGGCAGCACCGTGACGGTGAACGGCAGGGTCACGGGCGGCAATGGCGCCGCTGGCGGCACTGGTGACAACTTAAGCATTCCAGGCGGCGGCGGCAGCGGCATCGTCGGGGGCAATCTCACGCTGATCGTCAGCGGAACAGTCAGTGGCGGATTGGCGGGGGATGGGGTATCGCGCGCCGACGCCGTCTTATTCAACGGTGGCACAAATGTGCTCGAACTCCGCGCCGGTTATGCTTTCACCGGGAATGTTACTGCCTTCTCGAACCGCGACACATTTCGGCTTGGCGGCAGCGTCGATGGCAGTTTCGATGTCTCGACGATTGGCCCACCTGGGCAGTTCCGGGGCTTTGGCGTTTTTGAAAAGACCGGCACCAGCAATTTTACTTTGACCGGCAACGCTCCTGCGGCGTTCAATGGCGGAACCGTGACGGTCAATGGCGGAACCTTGACAGTCAATGGCAACATCTCCTCCGCCACCAGCGTCACAGTCAATTCAACTGGCACTCTTGGAGGCACAGGGCAATTGCCAGGCACCGTGATCAATACGGGCGGCACGCTCGCGCCGGGCAATTTGGTCGGTACGGTGGCTTCGGTCGGCACGCTCACCGTCAACGGCAATCTGACCCTGAACACTGGCGCAACCACCACCATCAAGGTGCAGGCCGCCACGATTGACCGCATCAATGTCACCGGCACGGCAGCGCTCAACGGGGCGCTGCAATTGGTGGCACTCGGTGGGCCCTACCAGTTCGGCACGCCCTATACCTTTCTGCAAGCAGCCACCCGCACCGGCACCTTTGCCAGTGTCTCCACCACCGGTACGTTTGGCGTTGGTGTGACGTCAGCGGTGAGCTATTCACCAACCCAGGCTCAGCTGACACTCACCGCAGCGCCCTTGGTGCCGATCGTCACGCCGCCTGCTCCCGGGCAAGCGTCGCTCGCGCCCACCGCTTCCACTTCCAACGCGCTGGCGGTCGCCGGCGCGCTTGATCAGGGCGTCATCGCGGGGGGCAATGCCTCACCCTTTTTTGGACTCTACAACCAGCCGGCCGCCGGTATCCCGACGGGCCTCAATCAGCTGTCGGGGGTTGTCAACAGCGCCTATGGACTGCAAGGCTCCTTCATTTCGGGCCAATTCATCAATAGTGCGCTTGATGCATTCAATCCGGGTTCTGCCACGGTGACGCAGGCGCCGGCCACGGCCTATGCTGGCGCGAAGACAAGAGCCAATGCCGGCAGCCAGGCCATCGAGGTCGCGGCTGATCTGGCGGGCGCACCGACACCTGTGGTCGAAACTGCGCCAAACCGCTTCTGGGGCTCGGGCACAGGCGGGGCTAGCACGATTACCGGCAATGCGCGCACCGGTTCAGCTACGCGCTCCGAGACCGCTTGGTCGCTTGCAACCGGTGTTGAGAAAACAGTTCTTCCGGGTGTCGCTCTGGGCTTTGCGGTGGCCGGCGGGCGCTTTGAAGGGTCGCACTCTGGCGGCCTTGGCACCAACAGTGCCGATGCGTTCCAGACCGGCCTTTATGGCCGCGCCCGCTTTGGTGGCCTGTCGTTCGGAGGAGCGCTGGCCTACACCTATCTCGACATTAGTTCGACGCGTAACGCGCCGGTGGTTGGTCTCTTGGGCATCAATGGCCAGACTGACGCCCATGGCTTTTCGGGCCGGTTTGAAGGCGCCTATGAAGCCGTCAGTCTCTTAGGCCTTGGCATCTCGCCCTATGCGGCCGTGCAAGGGTCAACCTTCAGCATTGGTGGCTACACCGAAACGGTTGGCGTCGGCCAGAACAATGCGGCGGCCCTGCGCGTCTCCTCCACGTCGCAAGGCTCTGTGCGCGGTGAACTTGGCGTCAAGCTCGAGCAGCAAAGCGTCATCAATGGCATGGTGGTCCAGGCCTTGCTCAAGGGCGGCTGGGGCATCTATGGCGCCAGAGACGCCAGCACAACCGCCGCCTTCATCGGTCTGGCAGGCTCGACTTTTACCATTACCGGCGCGCAGAACGACACCTCGACCGCCCTCGTCTCGGTAGGTCTTGATGTGAAGCTCACCCCGAGCATCACCCTTGGCGGCCGTTTTGATGGTGAATATGGCAACCGTACCACCCGCTCCTCAGGAACCGCAAAGCTCAAAATTGTGTTCTGAGGGCGCTGTTACGCCAAGCCGCGCGCGCTCCTTTGGGCGATGAAGGCGGCGACGATCATTTCAATCCAGGCGAGTGGCAGCGCGACCAGCGCCGTTTCAAGGCGTGCCAGGTTCATGTTGAGCATGGCGATCCAGAAGAGAAGAAAAAGCGTCGCCCAGCATGTCGTACCGGCCAGCAATACCGCTTGACGCGTGGCCCCGAAGCGCACTTCGTGAAGGTGGTAAATCCATATCGCCATCACGGTGAGAAGTGTATCCCAGGCACCCCAGATGAGGAATACGGGAAGGTTCATCGGCGCAACGTCCGGCACCATGAATAACGTGGCACGCGTCATCGGCATAACGAAGACGAAATAGCGGAAAATCTCGGACAGGTTGATCCACAACGTCACGGCAATGAAGGTCTGTGTCCATGAGCGCAGAGACATGCCGGCTCCCCTTTCCTACTTCCCGCTGAAATTTCCGCTGCGCGAAAAACCCTTCGGCACGAGACGGCCCGCCTGGGCGCGCTTGCCGTAGAATTCGTCCATATTCTCCAGCGTGTACGTGCGCCCGGCGCTGTCGAGCCAGGTCAGACCATCCGCCCGGTTGAAGGTCTTGACATCAGCAAGGGCGCCCTCCTTCAGCAATTGCAGGCGTACGCCCTTGCCGCGCGGCATTTCAGGCACCTCGTCAAGAGCAAACAACAGCAGCTTGCGGTTGTTGCCGACGCAGGCGACAGAATCTCCAGATACCGGCACCGCGAAGCGCGCATCGGCATGGTTGTCGACATTGAGCACCTGCTTGCCCTTGCGCGTATTGCCCAGAACATCGGCCTCGCAGACGACAAACCCCCTCCCCTCGGCGCTAGCCACCAGCAATTTGCCCGCCGGCTCATAGGTTTTCATGGTGACGATATCCGCGCCCTGATCAATATCGATCATAAGGCGCACCGGCTCACCATGGCCGCGTCCTCCCGGCAGCTTTGACGCATCAAGGGTGAAGAAGCGGCCATTGCTGGCAAAGAGCAGGATCTGATCGGTCGTCTGGGCGGTGAGCGCCTGCTTCAGCGTGTCATCAGTCTTGAACGTGAGGGTGGAGAGATCATTGCCATGGCCCTTCATGGCCCTGATCCAGCCCTTTTCGGACAGGACGATGGTGACTGGCTCGCGCTCCACCATGGCATCGCGCAACTCGATGGCGGGTGCCGCCGGGGCGGCGGCAAAATTCGTGCGCCGCGCGCAGTCAGGATTCTTCACATGATAGGTCTTGGCAAGTTCAGAGAGCTGCCAGCCGATCGTCTTCCATTGCTTCTTCTCGCTTTCAAGAAGAGCGGCGATGGTGTCGCGCTCAGTGCTCAGCTCGTCGCGTTCGCGCCGCAGTTCCATTTCCTCCAGCTTGCGCAGCGAGCGCAGACGCATGTTGAGGATGGCTTCCGCCTGATTATCGGTGAGCGAAAACGTCTTCATCAGCTCAGGCTTTGGTTCGTCCTCCTCGCGGATGATGCGGATCACCTCATCAAGGTTGAGGAAGGCGATGATGTAGCCGCCCAGAATCTCGAGGCGCTTGTCGATCGCCTCCAGCCGGTGGCGCGAGCGGCGCAGCAACACGTCGCGGCGATGGTCGAGCCAATGTTGCAACACATCGCGCAGGCCAAGCACCATCGGCACCTGACCACGCGCCAGCACGTTCATGTTGAGCGAAAAACGGCTTTCAAGCTCGGTCAGCCGAAAGAGTGTCTCCATGAGCAGGGTGTCATCAACATTGCGGCTCTTCGGCTCCAGAACGATGCGGATATCTTCAGCCGATTCATCACGCACGTCTTCCAGCAGCGGCACCTTCTTGTCGTTGATGAGCTCGGCCAGCTTCTCGATCAGGCGGGCTTTCGGCACAGAATAGGGAATTTCGGTGATGATGATGCGGTAGCCGCCGCGCCCCGTATCTTCCTTGTGCCAGCGGGCGCG
>JAKFVK010000198.1 GCA_021732205.1 Hyphomicrobiales bacterium
TGGTGAAAGAAAACTTCCCCGAGCGGGCCTCCGGCCGCATGCAGGGATTTGCCTTCAACATCCGCAAGGCAAAATTTTCCGATCCCCGGGTCCGGCTTGCCTTCAACTACGCCTTCGATTTCGAGGAAGCGAACCGCTCGCTGTTCTACGGTCTCTACAAGCGGATCAATTCCTATTTCGAGGGCACGGATCTGGCGTCGAAAGACATCCCTGCGGGGCTGGAGCGCGAGATTCTGGAGACGGTGCGCGGGCAGGTACCCGACGAGGTGTTCACCACGCCCTACGCCAATCCGGTAGGCGGCACGGCGGAAAAGACACGCACCAATCTGCGCGAGGCCAATCGCCTGCTGGGTGAAGCGGGCTGGGTGATCAAGGACCGCAAACTGGTTCATTCGACGACCGGCGAGACGCTCAGCGCCGAATTTCTCATCAATTCACCTGCCTTCCAGCGCATCATCCTGCCTTACCAATCGGCGCTGGAGCGTCTGGGCATCACGGTCACGATCCGCCAGGTGGATTCTTCGCAATATATCGCTCGCCTCAACAATCGTGATTTCGACATCATCGTCGGCGTCTGGCCGCAATCGCTGTCGCCGGGCAATGAGCAGCGCGATTTCTGGGGAAGCGAAGCGGCCGACCATGACAATTCGCGCAATTATATCGGGATAAAAAACAAGGCGGTCGACACGCTCGTCGACCGCGTCATTTTCGCCAGGGATCGTACCGAGCTTGAGGCGGCGACGCGGGCGCTCGACCGGGTATTGCTGTGGAACCAGTATGTGGTGCCGCAATTCACCCGCTCCGACACATGGACGGCGCGCTGGGATCGGTTCGGCCGGCCCGACAAGCTGCCGGCATATGGCAGCAGCGGCTTTCCCGACATCTGGTGGTTCGATGAGGTCAAGGCCAAACGTGTCGGTGGCAAGCCGTGAGCATGCCGCGTCTGACGCGCCGTGGCGCGCTCGCCCTGCCGGCGCTGGGCCTCATCCCGGCCCGGCGCTCCGAGGCACAGGAACCCGGTTTCAGCCATGGGTTGTCGGTGTTCGGCGAATTGAAGTACCGGCCGGATTTCCTGCATCTCGATTATGTGAACCCGCAAGCGCCGATCGGTGGCGTCTTTTCGCATATCCCGACGCAGGCTGGCTTCAACCAGAATTTCCAGACCTTCAATTCGCTCAACAGCTTCATCCTGCGTGGCGACGGGGCACTGCAGATGGAGCTGACTTTTGCCACGCTCATGGCGCGGGCCGAAGATGAGGCAGACACGCTCTACTGCCAGGCGGCACGCGCGGTGCGCTATGACAGAGAGGGCCGGCGCGTCATCTTCCTGCTGCGCCCGGCTCTGACGTTCCATGATGGTTCACCGCTCACCATGCACGACGTTGCGTGGTCGCTGCGGACGCTGAAAGACAAAGGCCATCCGGTGATCGCTCAGGCATTGCGCGATGTCGAGGGGATCATCGTCGAGGGCGATGACCGGCTGAGCGTGACGCTTGCCGCCACCGCCCCGCGCGATCTGGCCTTGACGGTCGCTTCCCTGCCGATTTTTTCGCGCACCTATTACGCCAGCCGTGAATTCAACGAAACGACGATGGACGCGCCGCTGGGGAGCGGACCCTACAAGGTGCATCGCCTCGAACAGGGGCGCTATATCGAATATGAGCGCGTCGCGAATTGGTGGGGCTGGCAGGCACCCGTGATGCGCGGGCGCTATAATTTCCAGCGCATCCGGGTTGATTATTTCCGAGATCGTTCGGTTGCCTTTGAAGCCTTCAAGGCAGGTCATATCCTCTACCGCGAGGAATATACCTCGCGCGACTGGGCGACCGGCTATGATTTTCCGGCGATCCGCGAGGGACGAGTGAAGCGCGAGGAAATCCCGGACGAAACGCCGACCGGGACGCAAGGCTATTTCTTCAATATGCGCCGGCCGGCCTTTGCCGATATCAGGGTGCGCCAGGCGATCAGCCTTGCCTTCGATTTCGAGTTCACCAACCAGAATCTGTTTTACGGGCGCTACACCCGCAACCACTCCTTCTTCGAGAATTCACCGATGGCGGCGCGTGGCCTGCCGACGCCGGAGGAACTCGCTATCATGGAGCCGTTGCGCTCACTGCTGCCCGAGGGCAGTTTTGCCGAAGCGGTCAGCCCCGGCGTTTCCGATGGCAGCGGCGCTGACCGCGTGCAATTGCGCAAGGCTGCCAATTTGTTGCGCGAGGCGGGCTTAAAGCTCGACAAGGGGCGCGCGATTTTCGCCACTGGCGAGCAGCTTGGCTTTGAATTTCTGATCACCGATTCGACGTCCGAGCGCATCGCGCTACCTTATACCGAGAATTTGAAGCGGCTGGGGATCGATGCGCGCATCCGCCGCGTCGATCCGGCCCAATACCAGGCGCGCGTGAAGGATTATGATTTCGATATCGTCACGGTTCGCAACGGGATCAGTCTCACACCAGGTGACGGGCTGCGGCGCCTGTTCTCCTCGATGGATGCGGATCAGCCGGGTTCGCAGAACCTCGCCGGCATCAAGAACAAGGGCGTCGATGCCCTGATCGAAAGAGCGCTTGCCGCGCCGACGCGCGAGGACCTCTACACGGCTTGCCGGGCGCTGGACCGGGCGCTCAGGGCGCTTCAACCCTGGGTGCCGCAATGGTATCGCGCGACGCATTGGCTGGCCTATTGGGACATCTATGAGCGACCGTCGAATCGCCCCAAATACGGGCGAGGATCGATCGATACCTGGTGGCGCGATGCGATAAAGGCATCCACACTCGGCAAAGGTGCGGTGGGAGAGTGATGGCTGCCTATCTGTTGCGACGCCTGCTTCTGATCATTCCAACCCTGATTGGCATCATGCTGGTCTCGTTCACCATCATCCAGTTCGCGCCGGGCGGGCCGGTTGAGCAAATACTGGCCAAGCTTTCCGGTATTGACGTATCGGCCACCTCGCGCATCGGTGGTGCATCAAGTGATCTCAGCGGCGGCGGCCTGCGCCCCGGCGGCGGCGACCAGTCCTCGGTGCCGGCACGCTATCGCGGCGCGCAGGGGCTTGATCCGCAATTCATCAAGCAGCTTGAAGCCCAGTTCGGTTTCGACAAGCCGGCGCCCGAGCGCTTCGGGCTGATGATCTGGAATTTCGCCCGCTTCGATTTCGGCAAGAGCTATTTCCGCGACACGCCGGTGCTGAAGCTGATTGCCGAGAAACTGCCGGTATCAATGTCGCTTGGCCTGTGGATGACGCTGCTCACCTACGCCATCTCCATTCCGCTTGGCATCCGCAAGGCGCTCAAGGACGGCTCGGCCTTCGATGTGTGGACGAGTGCCGTCATCGTCATCGGCTATGCCATACCGGGCTTTCTTTTCGCCATCCTGCTCATCGTGCTGTTTGCCGGCGGCTCGTTTTTCGACTGGTTTCCACTGCGCGGCCTGTGGTCGGACAATTGGGCGAGCCTGCCCTGGTATGGCAAGGCCGTCGATTATATGTGGCATCTCGCCTTGCCGCTCACCGCCATGGCGATTGGCGCCTTCACGACAACGACCCTGCTGACGAAAAATTCCTTCCTCGATGAGATCCGCAAGCAATATGTGATGACAGCGCGGATGAAGGGACTTGATGACCGGCAGGTGCTCTACGGTCATGTCTTCCGCAATGCCATGCTCATCCTGATTGCCGGGTTTCCAGGCGCCTTCATCCACGCCTTCTTCACCGGGGCGCTGCTGATTGAAACCATCTTCTCGCTCGACGGGCTGGGGCTGCTTGGTTTTGAATCAGTGGTCAATCGCGACTATGCGGTGGTGTTTGCGACGCTTTACATCTTTTCGCTGCTCGGCCTCGTGGTGAACCTCATCTCCGACCTCACCTACACCTGGGTTGATCCGCGCATCGATTTCGACCGGCGCGAGGTCTAGGCGTGAACGACAGCACTCCCATGCCGCCCGCGGCCGCCATCCTCACCGCGAGCCGGCTATCGCCGCTCAACCGGCGCCGGCTTGCCAATTTCACTGCCAATCGCCGCGGCCTGTGGTCGCTGTGGATATTTCTCGTGCTCTTCGTTGTTACCGGCGCAGCCGAATTCATCGCCAATGACCGGCCGCTGATTGCCGTCTACAAGGGCGAATTACTGTTTCCGGTGGTGATCGATTACCCGGAAGAGAAATTCGGCGGCTTTCTGGCCGTGACCGACTACCGCGACCCGGAAATCCGCCGCGAGATCACCGCGAACGGTTTCATGATCTGGCCGGTGATCCGCTACAATTATCGCACGGTTCGAACCGATGGCGGGCCGTTCCCGGCAAAACCCACCTGGCTGAAAAAAGACAATCCTGATTGCAGCGCAAGTGCGGAGGAAAAACGCCCGCTCGATTGCGCGCTTGGCAATTGGAACTGGCTTGGTACCGATGATCAGGGGCGCGATGTCGTGGCCCGCCTCATCTATGGGTTCCGTATCTCGGTGCTGTTTGGCCTGGTGCTGGCCAGTATCTCCTCGGTGATCGGCGTGATGGCTGGCGCCGTGCAGGGTTATTTTGGCGGCATGGTCGACCTGCTCTTCCAGCGCTTCATCGAAATCTGGACATCGATCCCGGCGCTTTATCTGCTGATCATCCTTGCCGCCGTGATCGAGCCAAGTTTCTGGGTGCTGCTGGGCATCCTGCTGCTTTTCTCCTGGGTGGCGCTGGTTGGCGTGGTCAGGGCGGAATTCCTGCGCGCTCGCAATTTCGAATATGTGCAGGCGGCCCGCGCCCTTGGCGTCTCAAACCCCACCATCATGTGGCGCCACGTGCTGCCGAACGCCATGGTGGCAACGCTGACCTTCATGCCGTTCATTCTCAACGGCTCGATCACGACGCTGACATCGCTCGATTTTCTTGGCTTCGGCTTGCCGCCGGGCTCGCCCTCGCTTGGCGAATTGCTGGCGCAGGGCAAGGCCAATCTGCAGGCGCCATGGCTGGCCCTTACCGGATTTTCCGTCATCGCCCTGCTGCTCTCCCTTCTGATCTTTGTCGGCGAAGCCGTCCGCGACGCCTTCGACCCGAGGAAAGCGTTTCGATGAGCGACACCGCACCGCTGCTTGATGTCCGCGATTTGTCGGTTGCCTTCCATCAGGGCGGGCAGGCAAAACTTGCAGTCGACCACATCTCGTTTTCGCTCACCCGAGGCGAGACGCTGGCGCTCGTTGGTGAATCGGGCTCCGGCAAATCGGTATCCGCCCTGTCGATCCCGGGCCTGTTGCCACCATCCGCCAGCCACCCTTCAGGCGCCATCCTCTTCAAGGGGCAAGACCTCATCGGGCTTGATGAGCCGGCATTGCGCAAGGTGCGCGGGCGCGCCATCACCATGGTGTTTCAGGAGCCCATGACCTCGCTCAACCCGCTGCATACGGTTGAAAAGCAGGTGGCCGAAATTCTTCGTCTTCATCAGGGCCTGTCAGAGCGAGCGGCGCGCGCGCGGGTGATCGAGCTTCTCGATCAGGTTGGTATCCACGATCCCGAAAGCCGGTTGCTCAGCTATCCGCACCAGCTCTCGGGTGGCCAGCGCCAGCGCGTGATGATTGCCATGGCGCTGGCCAACAACCCCGATCTGCTGATTGCCGATGAGCCGACGACGGCGCTTGACGTCACTGTCCAGGCGCAGATCTTGCGCCTGCTGAAAGAGCTGCAGGGGCGGCTCGGCATGGCGATCCTGTTCATCACCCATGATCTTGGCATCGTGCGGCGCTTCGCCGACCGGGTGGCGGTGATGAGCCAGGGACAAATCGTCGAGCAGGGCGATGTCGAAGAGGTGTTCCAGCGCCCGCAGCACGCCTATACGCGCCGCCTGATGGCGGCTGAACCGAAGGGCGAGCCACCGCTCCATGACGACAGCAAACCAGTGGTGTTGCAGGCCAAGGACATCAAGGTATGGTTTCCCATACGGCGCGGTTTCTTCCGCTCCGTTGTCGGGCACATCAAGGCCGTCGACGGCATCGATATCACGGTGCGCGAAGGCCAGACGCTTGGCGTGGTGGGCGAATCAGGCTCAGGCAAGACGACGCTGGGCCTGGCATTGCTGCGGCTGATTTCCTCGCAAGGGCCGGTGGCATTTCTCGGCCAGGATATCGGCAGGCTGGGGAAAGCGGATCTGCGGAAGCTGCGAGCCGACATGCAGATCGTTTTCCAGGACCCCTATGGTTCGTTGTCGCCACGCCTGCCGGTCATCGACATCGTCGCCGAAGGACTCGATGTGCATGCCGGCCGCCTCAGCCGCGAGGGGCGGGCAGGCAAAGTGGCGCAGGCGCTCAAGGATGTAGGGCTTGAGCCTACGATGATGGAACGTTACCCGCATGAATTCTCCGGCGGCCAGCGCCAGCGTATCGCCATTGCCCGCGCCATTGTGCTGGAGCCGCGGTTTGTTGTTCTCGATGAGCCGACGTCAGCGCTCGACATGAGTGTTCAGGCGCAGATTGTCGATCTGCTGCGCGATCTGCAGGAGCGGCGCAATCTCGCTTACCTCTTCATCAGTCATGATCTCAAGGTGGTGAAGGCGCTGGCCAATGACATCATCGTCATGCGCAACGGCAAAGTGGTCGAGTCAGGACCCGCCAAGACTGTGTTTGCTGCGCCGCAGAGCGATTACACGCGTGCTCTCTTTGCAGCTGCCTTCGACATCGCGGTGGTGAATGAAAGCGCGGTGAACCAGTGAGCTGGCCTATTCACAAAAGCGGAACCGTCGCGCTGTCCGCGATGCTCGTGAGCGGTAAGGCCCGGCGATGACGATGTTGTTGGCCATCACCGGCGGATCGGACGGATGGGCGCCCGAGCGGTGGCGCGAGCACCTCAGGCAACATCTGCCCGAGATGGATTTCGTCATCGCCGGAGTGGATGATTTCGATCCCGCCGCCATCCTCTACGCTGCCGTATGGAAGCCGGCTAAAGGATATCTGGCGACCTTCCCGAAGCTTGAAGTGATTTTTAATCTTGGCGCCGGCGTCGATGCTGTGATGACTGACCCCGCGCTCCCTGATGTGCCGCTGGTGCGGGTTGCAACCGATGATCTCACCAATCGCATGAGCGAGTATGTCCTCCTGCACGTGCTGATGGCGCACCGGCGCCAGGCGCCGCTTGCCTCAGCGCAGAAGCGACGGCAATGGGATGGACGGCTGCAATGGGCGGCCAGGGATTTGCGTGTTGGCGTCATGGGACTTGGCGTCATCGGCTCGGATGCGGCGCTCAAGCTGGCAATGGTTGGCTTCAATGTCGCAGGATGGAGCCGCGCGCCGCGATCAGTGCCGGGCATCACCTGTTTTGCCGGCAAAGCAGGTCTCGATGATTTTCTCACCCGCAGCGATATCCTGGTTGTCCTGTTGCCGCTGACGCCGCAGACGCGCGGCATCGTTGATCGCAATCTCCTGCGCAAACTGCCGCATGACGGGCCGCTTGGCGCACCTGTGCTCATCAATGCCGGGCGTGGCGGCTTGCAGATCGAGGACGATATCCTGGCGGCGCTTGATGATGGCACGCTTGGCCAGGCGACCCTTGATGTGTTCAATACCGAGCCGCTGCCAAGCGATCATCCCTTGTGGTCGCATCCACGCGTCACCATCACCCCGCACAATGCCGCTGACAGTGACGCCGAGGCGATTGCCGCCTATATCGCCATGCAGATCCGCTCGCATGAGCGCGGTGCGGAACTCGCCAATGTGGTTGACCGCAGGCGCGGTTATTAAAGGCGTTTGGCGACGGGCGCCGGATAGCCGGCAGCGCTGATGCGGTCTAGCGCCTCAAGGCGGTCCTCGATCACCACTTTCATGTGGTGGGCATTGGCATGAAGAATGCGCTGCTCATCATAGCAGAAGGCGACGTGACCGGGCCAGAACAGGAGATCGCCACGGCGCAAGGGAGTGCCGGGCGAAAGCGCAGTGCCGAGCGCCTGCGACTGGGGACCAGAATCACGTGGCGCGTTACGCCCAGCCATCGCCAGCGAGAGTTGCACCAGCCCTGAACAATCAATGCCCCTGACTGATTTGCCGCCCCACAGATAGGGCGTGTGCAGCAGCGTTTCGGCGGTTGCGATCACATCGCTTACTGTTTCGTCCAGCGCCATGAGATGGTCAGCGATCAGGTATTCGCCGCGCGTGCTGCGTACATAGCGACCCTCAGGGCGCTCGATTGCCAGTTCGGCGCCAAGCAGCATGTCGCCAAGCGGTGGCGTCTTGAAATCAGGACAGGCAAACAAGAGTGTGCGCGGCACTGCAACGCGATGGGTCATCATGCTGCCGGATGTGGTGAGCCCCTCGCCCGCAACATACCCCTCGTAGGAATCCCGCGCGGAGCGCACGTGAAAATAGGCACCACATTTGTTGAGAACCGCAACCGTTTCACCGCGCAGAAGCTGCGTCGACAGCATCGCGGCGGGTGAGGCAGATTGCCGTACGTCAACCAGCGATTGTGCAACCTGACGCGTGTCCATGATCAACTCCTGCGGGCGACGTTCCTGGCGCGCTCCACAATGCTGTCTGCAAGTTTCTCAATCCATAACGCGCCCTTGACGGTGCGCTGGATGACGACATTGCGGCGATCATCCTCATCGCGCCGGCGCTGAACAAGATCGCGGGCGCCCATGGTATCGAGCGCACGGGTGATTACCGGCTTGGTGACGTCAAGCTTTTTGGCCAAACCACGCACGGTATGCGGTGGCGCCTCGAGATAGATGGTGAGCAGGATCACCATCTGGCGGGCGCTGAGATCGGTATCATCACCATGCACGTGAGCCAGCATGACATCGTGCCACAGCTTCAATGCCGCGGAGGGGCGCAAATCCATCGCTTGATACAGCCTTTTATTTCGCTTTCGATACAATATCGACGAGCGATTGCCAAAACAAGCCTAGGCGATGGAGCCATAACGCCGGTTCAGCACGTCATAGAGGGCGCGCACGCCCTGAACGTCACCGCCTTCCGGGCGACCGGGATGTGTCTGCGGCGCCCAGCCATAGATGTCGAGATGGACATGACATGGCGAGCGCTCGACAAAGCGGTCAAGGAACAGGGCGGCCAGCACCGAGCCGGCAAAGCCCGATGTCGATACATTGTTGATATCGGCGATCTTTGAATCAAGCATCGAGCGATAAGGTTGCCACAGGGGCATCCGCCACAGCGGATCGCAGGTTCGCGCCGCAGCGGCAGCGAGCTCGCCAGCGATCTGTTCATCCTTCGTGTAGAAGGGCGGCAGATCAGGGCCCAGAGCAACACGCGCAGCCCCTGTGAGGGTCGCCATATCGATCAGCAATTCGGGTGCTTCCTCGTCCGCCAGTGCCAGCGCATCAGCAAGAATGAGCCGGCCCTCGGCATCGGTGTTGCCGATCTCGACATTGATCCCCTTGCGGCTTGGATAGATGTCGCTGGGGCGGAAGGACAGGCCCGAGACAGCATTTTCAACGCAAGGCAGGATGATGCGCAGGCGGACATTGAGTCGGCTCTCCATCACCAGCCGGGCGAGCGCCAGAACAGCGGCAGCGCCGCCCATATCCTTTTTCATCAGCAACATGTTGCTGGATGGCTTGAGATCAAGGCCACCGGTATCGAAGGCGACGCCCTTGCCAACCAGCGTCACCTTCGGCGCCGTCTCATCCCCCCAGCGCATATCAACCAGACAGGGCGGGCGCGAGGAACCTTTGCCGACAGCGTGGATCAGCGGAAAGCCGCGTTCCAGCAACTCGTCTGCGACGATAATTTCACTCGTGGCATTGTGTGCCTTGGCCAGAGCCACCGCCGCCGCCGCAATCTCCGCCGGCCCGAGCGCGTTGGCGGGCATATTGATCAGATCGCGGCCGAAGGCCACCGCATCAGCAATCCGCCTCAGCTCGGCGCCGGCGACGTCGCGGGGTATTTTCAGACGGCATAATTTATTCCCCTGAGAGCTGCGATATGTGGTGAAGCGATAGCTGTGCAGCGCAAAGGACAGCGTGGCCAGCGCCGGATCATCGGCAGCATTCGCCATGTAATAATCACCTGGCGGGAGCAGGCCGGCAAGCAGGCCCGGCAAAAGCGGCGTGCGGAGCGCATGACCCTCCTCGCCCAATCCGAACAAGACGGATTGAATACGCCCGCCTGCTCCCGGCAGGAGGAGATGGCGCCCCGCCTGCGGCTCAAACCCGGTATGGGTGATCCAATCCCTGGCCGAGGACGACATCACGGCCGTGACCTGAGCCAAGGTCTGGGGCGAGGCAAACCAGATCGGCACGGCCTGCGGGGTCAGATGGTCGATGAGGCAGTCTGATGCGGGCACGGTCATCAACTTTCCTGTGAGTGATTGAGGCTACATATTGCTGCGTGAAAGATGCACGGCGGGCAAGCCAAAATGAGTAATTTAACCAAACATTAGGGTTAACGCTTCAACAATGGGGGCATGAATGTCATGTCCCCTCCCGAACACCTCATGCTGAGCGCCGCCCATTCAGGCTGGACACGGGCAGCGAGGCTCGTCGCCTTTGGTGGTCGCCGCGCCCTTCTGGCCAGCGTTGCGCTGGCACTCGTTCTCGCCGCCTGCTCGCCACGCGGCAACAGCACGCAAAACCGGCGCCCGGACATCGGCAGCCAGGCCGACGTCGTGCAGGCCAGCCAGTACTGGAGCGAGCGTTTCAACGCCAACCCCGGCGACGAGAAGGCAGCCTATGCCTATTCACGTGCGCTCGCTGCACAGGACCAGCGCGCGCAGACCGTTGCGGTTCTCCAGAAAGCCGTTCTTGCCAATGGCTCGTCGAATTTCCTGAAGGGAGAGCTTGGCAAGGCGATGGCGGCCAATGGCCAGTTCACCGAAGCGCTGAGCGTTCTTGCCCAGGCGCACAGCCCCGACCGGCCAGATTGGCGGTTGCTGTCAGCGCAAGGGGCTATTTATGATCAGATCGGGCGTGCCGAAACGGCGCGTGAGCATTATCAGTCCGCCCTACTGATTGCCCCTGGGGAAGCGTCGGTTCTGTCTAATCTCGGCTTGAGCTATGCGCTGTCGGGTGATCTCACCGCTGCTGAAACCTATCTGCGGCAGGCAACCGCAACCAGCAAATCAGACGAGCGGGCACGCCAGAACCTGGCGCTGGTGATTGGCTTGCAAGGGCGCTTTGACGAAGCCGAAATCATCGCCCGCAAAGATTTGCCTCCCGAGCAGGCGGAGAAGAACATCTCGCTGCTGCGTGGTCTGCTGAAGCAGGCCAATACGTGGGAGACGATCCGCAATGGCGGCAAGGACGTGCCGGGCAGCAGCAGCGTGACCGGCGCCAAAGCGCCAGCACAGGCCAGCGGCCAGACTTCCGGACCTCTCAGTCTGCTGCAGCGTTAGGCAGCCTTGCCCGGGCGGGGCACTCAACAATCTATGGTCAAGCTATCGGGTCTTATTGGCTCATGACGCGAATAGCCGCCGGGCCCAGAATGACCACAAACAGCACCGGCAGGAAGAATACGATCATCGGCACGGTGAGTTTCGGTGGCAGGGCAGCGGCCATTTTCTCAGCTTCAGACATGCGCATATCGCGATTTTCCTGCGCCATGACACGCAGGGTCTGGCCCAGAGAGGTTCCGTATTTTTCAGCCTGAATGAGCGCGAGGCTCACAGCCTTGACGCCGTCAAGCCCGGTGCGCTGGGCAAGATTTTCATAAGCCTGGCGGCGGTCCGGCAGGTAGGACAGTTCTGCGGTCGTCAGCGACAGCTCTTCGGCAAGCGGTACTGATGTACCACCAATTTCAACAGCCACTTTGCGGAAGGCGGCCTCGATGGCCATGCCGGATTCAACGCAGATCAGCAAAAGATCAAGCGCATCGGGAAAAGCACGCTTTATCGTCTGCTGCCGTTTCTGGATGATATTTTTCAGATACAGCCCCGGCAATTGAAAGCCGATCCAGGTCGCCGCAATCGCCATGCCAAAGCGGATCAAGGGGGGCTGATTCACTTCCACGACCACAAACACGTAAAACAGCGTTGCCAGAAAGGCGATGGGCGGGAGCACCAGGCGGAAGAGGAGGAAGGTGAATAGCGGCGCCTGGCCGCGAAAGCCTGCCATCATCAATTGCTGCTTCATGTCGTTGGTACCGACATGCTTCACAAGCTCCAACTGCTCCACAAGTTGCCTGAGGAAGGCCTTCGGTTCGTTACGCAGGCTCAGCTCGCGCTTTTCGCGATTCATCTTCTCGCGCGAGCGCTGGCGCAGCCGGTCGCGTTCGGTGGCAACCGATTTCATACGCGATTTCAGCTTGTCGTTCTGCAGGAACGGCATGGCGAGCGTCAGCACGGTGGCGATGGCGGCAATGAAGGCCAGCAACGTCAACATAAAGTCGCGATCATAAATCAGGGCGACCAGACGCTCAGCCATATCAAGTTTCCTTAGAAATCAAAATTGATCATTTTGCGCATGACGAGGATGCCAGCGAGCATCCACAGCACCGACCCGAACATCAACAGCTTGCCCGTCGGCGTGGTCCACAAAAGCTGGATGTAATCGGGCGAACTGAGATAGACCATGATGAGCACCAGAAACGGCAAGGAGGCGATGATTGCCGCAGACGCCTTGGCTTCCTGCGACATCGCATTGATCTTCGCTTTCATCTTTTTGCGATCTCGCAGCACCTTGGACAGATTGCCGAGAATTTCCGACAGGTTGCCGCCCGAACGCTGCTGGACGGTGACAACAATCGAGAAGAAATTCGTCTCGGGGATCGGCACGCGAGCGGCAAGCCCCTCAACTGCCTCCGCCAGAGGGATGCCCAGTGTCTGGGTTTCGATCATCTTGCGGAACTCGCTCTTGACCGGCTCCTGCGCTTCCTGGGCGCAGATGCGAATGCAGTCGACGAGCGGCAAACCTGCCTTCACACCACGCACAATCACGTCGATTGCATTGGGGAACTCATCGATAAATTTGAAGAGGCGGCGATTCTTGAGGAAATTGACCAGCCAGTTTGGAATACCCAGACCAACGACGAAGCCGACGGCAAGCGCAATCAGCGGATTCTGCGCCACGATGAACGTAGCGATGGCCGCAACAAGCGCCGCAACCCCCGAGCCAATGAAGTAACCGCGTTTGGTCCAGGACAGACCCGCCTGCTCAAGTCTGATGTGAAGCGGGACATTTTTCGATGAGCGGTTGCGGCGCTCTTCGCTTTCCTTCAGCGTATCCTCGATCTGCTTGCGCCGCTGCGAGGGGTCGCCGCCCGCGCGCGCGTCGACGCCGCGCTTGCCGTTAATCGCAGCGATTTTCTCGATGCGCTTGGCTCCGGCATGTTCACCGGACAGGCGGCCATAGAACAACACATAGGCGAGACCGCCGCCACTGATGATACCCAGCATGGCGGCAAGGACCTGGCGCAGCAGCGGGTCGAGTACCATCTCTCTACCCCGCCCGCTTGCTGGCGTCGTCTGAGACTTCGGCCGCGTCAAGAGCGGCAGCAAGCTGCTTTTCAACACCGTAATAGCGAGCGCGCTCCCAGAAGCGCGGCCGCCCGATGCCGGTCGAGCGGTGGCGCCCGATGATCTTGCCGTTGAGGTCCTCACCGATCAGCTCATAGAGAAACAGATCCTGGGTGATGATCA
>JAKFVK010000183.1 GCA_021732205.1 Hyphomicrobiales bacterium
CGAACTGGTCGAGGGCTGACATGGCAATCGCCAGATCGTCCTGCGACCACATCCGCGCCAGCGCCCGCAGGGCCGGCACATGATTGAGGCGGCCGACGAGGACATTGGTGAGCACGTCGAGGCGATCAACGAGATTGAATTGCTGGAAGATCATGGCGCAGGACTGGCGCCAGTCACGCAGCGCCTGGCCGCTCAGCGCCGTGATATCGCGCCCGTCATGCAGGATGCGGCCTTCGCTTGGTTCCTGCAGGCGGTTGATCATGCGCAGGAGTGTCGATTTTCCGGCCCCTGAACGACCGATCACGCCGACAAACTGGCCGTGTGGAATCTCAAGGCTGGCATTGTCGACGGCAGCCTTGCCGCCATAGCGTTTGGTTACCTTGTCGATTACCAGCATGCGACCTGACCCCATCATCATTCCCGTGGCGGCCTTGCCGCTCTTGAGATGATCGGGTACGCGGTTAGCGCTACACTTTTATGACGCGCCGCATTTTGACGGCGCAGCGGCGGTCAGATGGTCTGGTTATAGGCTCCGACGTCAGGGAAGGTGCGCAATACCTGATCGATGGCCTTGAACATGTCACGCATGCGGCTCTCCGACACCGGGCTTTCGACCACCACAACCAGCTCTGGCTTGTTGGATGAAGCGCGCACCAGCCCCCAGGTGCCGTCGCTGGTGGTGACGCGCACGCCGTTGACGGTGACAAGGTCGACGATGGCGCTGTCGGCTACCGGTTCGCCCTTGGCCTGTTTGTCCTTGAAGATCTGCACCACCTTGTCGACGATGCCGTATTTGACCTCGTCGGCGCAGTGCGGAGCCATGGTGGGCGACCCCCAGGTCCTGGGCAGGTCGGCATAGAGGTCGGCCATGGATTTCTGCGGATTGCGGTCGAGCATGTCGAGAACCGCGATTGCCGTCACGAGGCCATCATCATAGCCACGGCCCACAGGGGCGTTGAAGAAGAAATGGCCCGATTTTTCAAAGCCGGCAAGCGCGTTCAGCTCCTTCACCCGGCGCTTGATGTAGGAATGGCCGGTCTTCCAGTAATCGGTCGTGGCGCCGAGCCGCTTCAGTTCGGGATCCGTCATGAAGAGGCCGGTCGATTTGACGTCGACGACGAAGGTCGAGGGGCCGTGGACACGGGCAAGATCGCGCGCCAGCAGAGCGCCGATCTTGTCAGCAAAAATCTCGTCACCGTGATTGTCAACGACACCGCAGCGATCACCGTCACCATCAAAACCCAACGCCAGATCGGCCTTGTGCTCCTTCACCGCGTCCGCCATGGCGTGCAGCATATGGAGGTCTTCAGGGTTGGGATTGTAGCGCGGGAAGGAATGATCGAGCACGGTGTCGAGAGGCACCACCTCGACACCCAGCGCCTCAAGGATCGCCGGCGCGAAGGCGCCTGCCGTGCCATTGCCACAGGCGCACACGACTTTCAGCTTGCGCTTGATCTTTGATCTTGTGGTGAGGTCGGCGGCATAGCGCGCCGGAAAATCGGCAACGAAATGATAGGAGCCGCCAGGCGCCATCTCGAAATCACCCGCAAGCACGATATCGCGCAACTGGCCCATCTCGTCGGGACCGAAAGTGACGGGGCGTTGCGCGCCCATCTTCACGCCGGTCCAGCCATTGTCATTATGCGAGGCGGTGACCATGGCGACGGCCGGCACATCGAGCGCGAACTGGGCAAAATAGGCCATGGGCGACATGGCAAGGCCGATATCATGCACCTTGCAGCCGGCCGCCATCAGGCCGGAAACCAGCGCCATCTTGATGGCAGAGGAATAGCCGCGGAAATCATGGCCGGTGACAATCTCGCGCTTGACGCCGAGGCGATGAATGAGCGTGCCAAGACCCAGGCCCAGCGCCTGCACACCCATGAGGTTGAGTTCGGGCGGCTTGGGTGAGCCGGGGTGCCCAAACCACCAGCGCGCATCATATTCGCGAAAGCCGGTTGGCTTGACGAGCGGGGTTGATTCAAAGGCGAGCGTATTGGGGGCAATATCGGCCAATGGTGTGGGAAATGACATAGGGTGTCCTGATCGCAGCGGGGAGGATTCGTGTGGCGCATGCAAGAGCCTGATGCAAGCTGACCCGGCGATGAACTGGCATTTCGGGACGGTTCAGCGCGCCATCACAAGATAAGTCTCCGACAATTCAAAGCGCTTCATCTTGCCGATCACATTCATGCCGAGCAGACCCGTATCCAGGGCGCCAGGTGGAAAAACGGCAACATCAACATCATAAAGACAGATCGAGCCGACACGAAGCTGGGTAGCGCGCGCATAGGTGATCTGGGCCTTGCCATTGGCGGTATGCGAAACCCCCTTCTTGCCGTTCACCAGATCAAGGCCCACTCTGATTGCGACCTCGTGCGGGATGGCCACGATGGACGCCCCGGTATCGACGAGCATGGGAATGATTCGTCCATTGATTTCAACGTCCGTCGTGAAATGACCGCTTCGATCAGCCTGAAGCGTCACCGTTTGATCCGAATAACACCCAGGAGGGCCGGCAGCGAGGGGGAGCGGTTTTCTCACCTCCGGATTTCTCGCATTCTGCCGCTCCGGGGGCTGCGTCACAGCGACGCCCGGCGTCCCGCCTGCCGGGGCGGGCTGCGCAACGACAGCCGTTTTCGGCTGGCTGGCCGGTCCCTGGACGTTTTTCGACAGCTCCTGCGCTGCGACCGTCGCGGCGATGGCAACGACTATGGCGTAGCCGAGCAAGCGCATAGCATTCTCCCAAGAAGCCAAAAGCTAGGGAGAAAATGTTAAAACATTCCTGACCAAATCATTAAAATGCCGTCCAGTTCATTATTTCGTAACGGCTTTTGTGAAGGCGGCGCAATCAGCTTTGGCACTATCGCGCACAAGCGCGTAATCGGCCGCTGTGGCGATCAGTGCAAAGCCAAGGCGCGCGAGATCGCCGGCGCTGCGGTCACCATAGGGAATGATGCCGAGTGCCTTGCCAGTCGATGTGACGGCAGCGGCAATCATATCCACCGCTTCATGCACTTTTTTCTCGTTCAGCCGTTCAAAAAAACCGAGATTGCCGGCGAGGTCATTGGGCCCGATAAACACCATGTCAACGCCATCGACTGCAGCGATCGCCCTGGCATTGGCAAGGCCTCTGGCACTCTCGATCTGGACGGCGATAAACAACTCGCCGGCGGCATTGGCGCCATAATCAGGACGCATGCCAAAGGCCGACGCCCGCACCACGCCAGCTGCATAGCCCCGTCGTCCGTTTGGCGGATAGCGGCAGGCGGCAACGATGGCTTCTGCCTGTTCGGCTGTCTCGACCAGCGGCACCATGAGCGTGCGCACACCGGCATCAAGAACGCGCTTCAGGTGATCGGGATCGTGGGAGGGCACACGCAGCAAGGGTTCGGCGCCACCGATCCGCACGGCACGCAGGACATGGGCGAGGCTGGCGAGATCGCCTGTCCCATGTTCGTGATCGACGATCACCACCGGATAACCGGCGCGCGCGAGAATTTCGGCGGTATCGCTGTCGCGGGAAAACAGCCACGCGGCCTGAACAATGTCGCCCTTGATCAAGCGCTGGCGCAGTGGGTTGTCGTATATCATCGCTCTATCCTTCACGAGATGACCAGTTGCACCGCCATCGCCTCAATCTCGGGCACACGCGGCATGGCGGCCTGGGCCCCGGCCTTGGTGCAGGCGAGCGATCCGGCGGCGACACCGCGACGGCAGGCCTCAATCAGCGGCATGCCAGCGTCAAGCGCTGCGGCAAAGGCGCCAACGAAGGCATCCCCCGCACCTAACGTATCAAACACCGAAACGTTGGGTGCGGCAAAATGGAGCACGCGCGTCCCGGGCTGGGCAAGATAGGCGCCCTTCTCGCCCGCTGTCACCACGACCGCCCGGCCGCGTCGCTCGGCGAGCGCCTTGGCGAGCGCCTGGGGATTGCTGCCGGAGAGCGCAAAGGAGTGCGCAAGCGCGACAGCCTCGATTTCATTGACGATGAGCACTTCCACCGCATCCAGCGTCGGCTCCGCGATCGGCAGTGCAGGTGCAAGATTAAGGATCGTGCGACCGCCCGCCTGATGACAGAGCGATACCGCCTTCTCGACCTCTCCTGCCTGGATTTCCATCTGCAGAAGCAGCATCTTCCAGCGATCAACCGATCCTTCCGGCAGATTGGCAGCACTCACTTCGTAATTGGCGCCCGAGGCGACCACCACCTGATTATTGCCACGGGGATCAACGGTAACACTGGCAAGGCCGGTCCTGAAACCCATCGACCGCTGCACATGAGTGAGGTCGATCCCCTCCTCGCGCAACGTCACCAGCGCCGTATCAGCAAAGGCATCGCGGCCAACCGCACCGACAAGCATCGTGCGTGCTCCGGCACGATGGGCGGCGAGCGCCTGATTTGCGCCTTTGCCGCCGGGCATCAGATCATAGGCAAGGCCTACCACCGTCTCGCCTAGCTGCGGCAGGCGTGGCGCCTCGATGATGATATCAACATTGATCGAGCCCAGAACCGTGATCATGCACATGCCTTTTCGCGGTATGGCGAATGCCGCCGTATCAACGTGTCCTCCCTCTCTCGTGCCGGGCTTCGCTCGGACTTGCAAGCGCTTTTGGCGTAACTCAAGGTCAGCCGGCAATTGACGGTTGCATTAAAGGCGCTGCACCATGGAGAAGCCGGGCTTGGCAGGAGAACGCATCATGCGTTGGTTTGCGACATTACTATTGGCGCTTATGGTCACCATGATCGAGGATGCGTCCGCAGGCGAAAGCGTCGACGTCGAACTGGTGATTGCGGTCGATGTTTCCTATTCCATGGACGAATTCGAGCAGAAACTGCAACGCGATGGCTATGTTCAGGCATTGCGCGATCCGGCCGTGCTCAAGGCCATTCGCAGCGGGCTTAACGGACGCATTGCCATCACCTATGTGGAATGGGCAGGATCAGGAGCACAAAATGAGATTATCCCGTGGACGATGATCGATGGGGCCGACAGCGCCAATGTCGTCGCCGACCGGCTTGCCAAGGCGCCCATCAGCCGACTGCGCCGCACCTCGATTTCGGGGGCGCTGCTGAAAAGCCTGACGCTCTTTGACCAGAGCCCGTTTTCCGGTCTCAGGCGGGTCATCGACGTTTCCGGTGACGGACCCAATAATGACGGCCCGCCGATTGTCCCGACGCGCGATCTGGTGATTGCCAAGGGTATTGTCATCAACGGCCTGCCGCTGCTCATCTATCGTGGCGAACGGGGCTCGTTCGATATCGCCCATCTCGACTGGTATTACGAGGACTGCGTCATCGGCGGGCCGGGATCGTTCAGTCTGCCGGTTATCGGTGTCGAGGCGTTTGCCTCCGCCATTCGTACCAAGCTGATCCTCGAAATCACCGACAGCCGTCGTGCGACCATACCGGCTGTGCACAAGATCGCTGGCACTCCGCCACGTGTCTCCTGCACGATCGGCGAAGAGATGATGCGCCGCTTCTACGGCCCTTGATTTCAGGTGCCGCGCGGTTTGGCGCGTTTTGTCGGCGCGGCGCTGGCCGGGTCTTCAGGCCACAGATGTTTGGGATAGCGCCCCCGCATCTCGGAGCGCACCTCAGCCCATGAGCCACGCCAGAAGCCCGGCAGATCGCACGTCGTCTGGATCGGACGGTGCGCCGGCGACAGCAGGTCGAAGGTGATCGCCACCCTGCCGCCGCCCAGCATGGGGTGGCGATCAAGGCCGAAGAGTTCCTGCACGCGGATTGCCACCACCGGTCCGCGCTCGGCGTGATAATCAATCGCGATATGGCTGCCGGTCGGCGCCTCGAAATAGGATGGGACTTCGCGCTCGATCAGGCGCCGGCGATCAGCCAGCAGCCCGTCGAGGGCGGCCATCAGCTCGTCAGGTGCTATGTCGCCAACGCGGGTGCGCCCGGGAATATAGGGCGCCAGCCAGTCAGCGAGGCGGGCGGTCAGGGTTTCATCATCAAGCGCTGGCCAGTTGCTCGGGTCTGTTCTGGCAAGAAACCGCGCGCGATCGAGAAGGTGGCGCGTTGCTTTCGTCCATGGCAGGCAGTCAATGCCGAGAGCGGCAATGCCCGCCATCAGCACCGCGCTCGCCTGCTCACCTGATGAGGGCACTGGCGCCTCGCTCAGGACCAGTTGACCAAGGCGCAACAGCCGTCTTGTGCGCACGGCGCGGGCGGCGTCATCAAAACTCACCTCCTCACTCCATCCGAGGCGTGCAGCAAAGCCGCTTTCAATGGCCGCACGCGCTATCGGTGCTGCCTGCAGGATGCGGGAGCGCTCGCCACCGCCGGCAAGTTCGGCCACGGCAAGGTAGGGCTCGCGGGCAAGCGGCGATGCGGCATCGAGGAAGGCACCGCGACCATTGGCAAGCAGGAATTCGCCGGGTCGCTCAGGGCGCCTCTGGGCGAGGCGATCAGGAAAGGCCAGCGCCAGCAGCGGGCCGGCGTCGTCACGCTCAAGGGGCGGCCCAAGACGACGCGCACCATCTCCGCTCCCGGCCAGCCCTGCCCAGCGTTGTGCCATCTGGCGCGCACGCTCTGCGCGCTCGCCACCCTCGACGGCGAAGCGGCGCTGGCGCTGGCGGATGTCGATGTCATCGCCGCCAAGCCCGCGCTCCTGCAACAAAACCGCAAGCTCGGCGGCGAACTGACGATTGTCAGGCGCTGCGCCGGCGACCATATGGGCAAGGCGTGGCGGCAGGGGCAGCCGGGTCAGATGACGGCCCTGTTCGCTCAATCGTCCCTCTTCGTCGACGGCGCCCAACGCACCCAGAAGCTCACGCGCAGCCTGTAATGCGCCAGCGGGGGGCGGATCAAGAAAGCGCAAGACCGTCGGGTCGCCAACGCCGCAGGAGGCGCAGTCGAGAACCAGCGGAGCAAGATCGGCCTGGCGGATTTCCGGCACGGCGAAGGGCGCAAGTGCGCGTGTTTCAGCTTCCGCCCACAGCCGTATGCAGATGCCAGGCGCGGTGCGGCCGGCGCGACCGCGACGCTGGTTGACGGAGGAAAGCGGCGCGCGCACGGTTTCAAGCCGCGTGAGACCGCTTGCGGGATCGTAACGCGGCACCCGGGAAAGTCCGCTATCGATGACAATCCGCACACCATCGATGGTGAGTGAGGTTTCAGCAATCGAGGTTGCCAGAACAATTTTGCGGCGGTTGCCCTGGGCAGGCGCGATCGCCTGGCTCTGGGCGCCGGCATCAAGCGCGCCATAGAGGGTGAAAACATCAACAGCGGCAGGAAAAACGCCGCTCTCGAGCCGCCGGCGGGTTGCTTCGATGTCACCGGCGCCCGGCATGAAGGCAAGGATCGAGCCGTCTTCGGTTGCAAGCGCATGCAGGATGGCGCCGGCCATCGCCTCATCGAGACGCTGATGCGGTGGGCGCGGGCGATGGCGCGTTTCGACCGGGAAAGCGCGACCATCGCTCATGATCACCGGCGCATGGCCCAGAAGCGCGGCGATCCGCCTGTCATCCAGGGTCGCCGACATGATGATGATACGCAGATCCTCGCGCAGCCCCTGTTGGGCATCGAGGGTCAGGGCAAGACCCAGATCGCCGTCCAGCGAGCGCTCGTGGAATTCATCGAACAGGACGGCCGCCACGCCGGGCAGGCTCTGGTCGGCAATCAGCATGCGGGTGAGAACCCCCTCGGTGATGATTTCGATGATAGTGCGGTTGCTGACGCGGCTTTCCAGCCGCACGCGGTAGCCGATCAGCCCTCCCACCTCCTCGCCAACAAGGCGGCTCATCTGTTCGGCGGCAGCGCGCGCTGCCAGGCGGCGCGGCTCGAGAACGAGAATTTTGCCGCCCTGGCGCCATGGCGCATCAAGAAGAGCCAGAGGCACACGGGTCGTCTTTCCCGCACCCGGTTCGGCGACCAGCACCAGGTTAGGGCCAGCGATCAGCTTGTCGCGCAGCGCCGGCAGGACCTCATCGATGGGAAGGGGCGGCAGGCCGGTCATGGGGTGCGCAGATGTGCAAGCCGCTGCAAACCGGCAAGAAACAGGATGGCAATGATAGCGGCCAGCGCCACAGTGACCGCCTGCCCTGTCCATCCCTTCATCCACACGCCGATCAGCGCGGCGATGATGAGTGCCGCGTCAGCCGCAAGGACACGTAGAATGACCGCGAGATGATGAGCCCGCTCAAGGCCGGCGGCGCGCTGGTAGAAATGGTGACGATGCGCCTGCGTCAGCCGTTCTCCGCGACGAAAGCGTAAAAACAGGGTGAGCGTCGCATCAGTGAGGAAGGTCGCCGGCAGGGCGAGCGCTGCCCCCCACAGGCCATGAGAGACCAGCACAAGCATGAAAAAGCCGATCAGGAAGCCCAGCGGTATGCTGCCGACATCGCCTAGAAAGATTTTCGCCGGCGGCCAGTTCCACCACAGGAAACCGGCGCTGGCAGCTGCAAGCGCCAGCAACAGGGCGACCAGTTCAGGCGCTGCGCCGACAAGATGGAGGCACAGCGCGCTCCCCGTCGCGAATGCGATCATTTCGACGCCGACAATGCCATCGATGCCATCCATGAAGTTGGTGAGATTGGTGACCCACAGCCAGCCAAGGACGACGAATGGCACCAGAATAAAAAGAAGCGGCACTGGCAGAGCCAGCGGCAGGGTGCTGCCGGCGGCAAACATTCCCAACGTGCCTGCAACGGCAACAGACTGGACGGACAGCCTGACGCGCCAGGGCAGAGGGCGGCGATCATCGATCCACGAGACAAATGCCAGCATCAGCACAGCCACCAGCAGCGCCAACATCACCGGATCGCGCGCGCCTCCTGTGGTGATGATCATGCTCATTGCCATCACAAACACCACGATGATCGCCAGACCAGCGCCGCGCGGGGTGGGAATGATGTGACTTGAGCGCTCATTGGGATGATCGAGCCGGCCGCTGCGCTCAAGCAAGGCGATCATCACCCATGTCATGCCCCATGACAGGATAAAGCTCGACGCCATCAGGAGGAACAGGTGAAAGGCCGACATGGGTGCAACCGGTTGACGCGGACACGGAATGCCCTCTTAGGCCGGACGACGCCGTCGGCCAAGCGGCAGTGAACGGTTAAATTCACTCCTCCTTAAGCACAAACGGTTAACCCTGTTGTCGAACATGACAGGAATCTGGTCGATCCCGTGCACGCGATCGCATTTGAAACAATGAGTTTTCTGATCGTCGAGGACAGTGCGCACATGCGCACGATCCTGCGCACGATCCTTGCCGGTTTCGGCTGCCGCCGCATTTTCGAAGCAGAAGATGGCGCCGATGGGCTGGAAAAACTAGATGCCGTCAGCCCCGACCTGGTGATTATCGATTGGGAAATGCCGGTGCTGTCAGGCCCCGAGATGATCCGCTTCATCCGCAATCCGGACGGGTTTCGCCACGCTTTCGTGCCGATCATCCTGCTCACCGCACACACCGAGCGCAACCGCATGATCCAGGCCAAGACCTTTGGCGTCAATGAAGTCCTGCGCAAACCAGTCTCGCCCAAAGCCATCTATCAGCGGGTTGCGTCCATCATGCTGCAGCCGCGGCCCTTCCTGAGGACAGCCACCTATTTCGGTCCAGCGCCGCGCGAGGAATTGCGCCCGACAGCCAAGACCGGCAAGCCGGAACTGATCGACCAGCGTGCCGGTGCCAATAGCGGAGCCTGAACCCCGGAGGGTCAGCCTGGCGCGTATTGCGCAACACCCCGGCCAAATGACCAGTTTTCTCGCCCCACCTCGACAAGATTGATCATCACATTATCCGGGCTGATTCCGGGCTCGGCGCTCAATCTGGCGACGAGCCCCTTGTAGAAGGCGCGCTTTTGCGTCTGGCCGCGCGTATTGGCGGCGGTGATCTGTATGATGACAAAATCATCGCCGCGAGGGATGTCGAAGAAGGTGCGGCTATAAATGAAGTTCTCAGACTGCAATTCGTCGACAGTGATGAAGATATCGTCCGGCGGGACTTCGAACAATTCGCGCATGGCGTGGTAGATCTGGTCGGCGATAGCCTGCCGGTAGGCGCGTGGCTTGCCGTGGCGAAGTGAAATGCGAACGAGGGGCATGAACGATCTCCTTGGTTGGGAGAGCGGTGATAGGCGCTTTTATTCATATAAAACAGATATGGTTGCATATTTCAATAATATCAGAATATCATATATGTGATGAAACATCTCGATATCGACAGCGTTCAGGCCTTCATCCTGGTAGCCGATCTGAAAAGCTTCACGCGCGCCGCCGAAGCGCTCGGCGTTGCACAATCAGCCATCAGCCTGAGGGTTAAGCGACTGGAAACGAGCCTCAGCCGGCGCCTTTTTGATCGCCATCCCCGCTTGGTGCGCCTATCGGCTGACGGCGTGACCTTCCTGCCGCCTGCCCGTGATCTGCTGGCGGCTCATCAAAGGGCAATCGACG
Source organism: Hyphomicrobiales bacterium (assembly GCA_021732205.1). GTDB lineage: Bacteria > Pseudomonadota > Alphaproteobacteria > Rhizobiales > UBA4765 > Raskinella. The sequence continues at coordinate 10,415 of JAKFVK010000183.1, forward strand.
GGCTGAGCGGCTGCGAGCGCGGGCTGACCATCGGCATCTCCGATCACGTTGCCGGCCCGACATTGACGCAGGTGCTCAATCTCGTTGCACGTCACGATCCGCGCCTCATCATCAAGGTGCATATCCACACCTCGCGCGAGCTGATGGAGGCTTATGACCGGGGGGATTATGACGCGGTCATCGTGCGCCGCGAGGGCGAGGCGCGCGACGGCGAGACACTCTACTGTGAACCGCTCATCTGGGTGGCAGCACCAGGCTTCGACTATCAGAACGGCACTCCATTGCGGCTTGCCAATCTCGAAGCGCCCTGCGCGGTGCGCGGGCTGGCGATTGCCGCCCTCGAACAGCATGCGATCGCCTGGCGCGAGGTCTTTGTCGGCGGCGGCGTGTCGGCGGTCGCCTCGGCGGTGATGTCGGGTTTTGCGGTGGCCGCGCTTGGCCAGCGCGTCATCCCCGCAGGTGCGGTCTCGGTTGGCGAGGTCTTCGGCCTGCCAACCCTGCCCAGCACCGACATCCTGCTGCGCCAGGCGGCGACCGAGCGCGCCAGCAAACAGGCGATTGCCATGCTCGCTGCAGCCTTTCGCGGGCTTGGCGGTTAGAAGCTGAGAAAACAGGCAAGTTTGCTCGGCATGAAGGGTGTCGACGCCCATATGCAGGGCGTCTACACACGTTGAAGCCAGCGCCTACTTCTCGGCGAAGCAGTAGAGCAAGCCGGCGCCACCTGAGCCTTTCAAGGCATCCAGACTGCAGCCGCCGCGCGAGGGGTGCGAGGAATTCCACGAGATGGCGGGAGCGGACGTGTCAAGGCCGCGCCGGTCATGGTGGCCCACCATCGCCGCACCTTCCGTAGCGCCCTTCGTCCAGTTGCCGCAGGTGCGATCTTCGCCTGCCGCAAAGGCCGTGCCGTCAGGCTGCGAACCGGTCAGCACATCGTGCTGGTTGGGGGTATCGCCACGCCCGTTGATCACCTCACCCTTTTCGTTAAGCGCGGTCTCCTTGGTCAGATTGTTGTCGCCGTGCAGGGTGGCAACTGACGCGGCCACCACCACACCTTTGGCGTTTACCCACGGGCCGGCACCAATGCGATCGCGGGCATTGATGGCCGGCTTGCCGTCGGCGGCCTGCGTCGAGAGATAAGCGCGCCATACCTTGCTACCGGCACCCGCTGCGGCAGCGAGCGTCTGGCAATGGCGGTCGGCGCCGTCAATGCCGCCGAAATCAGCCCCCTTGCCGTTACCGGTGCTGGTGACGAAAAAACTCATCGCCCCTTGCTGGGCGCCGGCCTCAGCGCCAACAAGCAGCAATGCGCCCGCCAACGCCAGTTTCACTCCGACAGATCGTTTCATGGTCATTTCTCCCTGTGTTGTTGGCCACATTCCAGCAGCCCTTGTCCTATCGTTCGGTTTGCCCGCGGTACAGACAATTCACGAAACCGTGATCATTTTTCATGGCGCACAGCGCGTCTCCACCAGCTTCACCCAATAGGACACGCCGGCGGGAATGGCCTCGTCATTGAAGTCATAGGCGGGGTGGTGGAGTTTGGCGGTATCACCATTGCCGCACACCATGAAGGCGCCGGGGATGCGTTCGAGAAAATAGGCGAAATCCTCGCCGCCGAGGCTTGGCGGAAAATCCGCATCCACATGGTCGGAAAACTGGCGGGCGACGCCGGCGGCAAAATCAACACTGGCGTCGTGATTGACAAGGGCCGGATAGCCATCGCCAAGCTCAACCTCGACCTTGCAGCCGAATGCCTCGCCCGTGTTAACGGCCAGCCGCCTGATGCGGGCGATCACCTCATCGCGTACCTGCGCCTTGAAGGTGCGCACGGTGCCCTGCAACAGGGCGCGCTGCGGGATGACATTGTTCACGTCCCCCGCCTTGAACACGGTGAGCGAGACAACGGCAGCATCGAGCGGGTCGATGTTACGGGCGACGATCGATTGAAGCGCTGTGACGATATGCGCCCCGCAGACCACAGGATCGGCAGTGTGCTGGGGACGCGCCGCGTGGCCGCCGAGCCCTTCGACCCTGATCTCGAGAAAATCGGAGGCGGCAAGCTGGGCGCCCTTGCGGATACCAAAGTGACCGACCGGTACGCCGGGGCGATTATGCAGCCCGTAGATCTCCTGAATGCCGAAACGCTCGAGCAATCCGTCATGAATCATTGCCAGCGCGCCAGCGCCGCCTTCTTCGGCGGGCTGGAAGACCAAAACAGCGGTGCCGTCGAAATGACGGGTCTCGGCGAGATATTTGGCAGCACCCAGCAGCATGGCGGTGTGCCCATCATGGCCGCAAGCATGCATCTTGCCATCAACCGTCGATTTGTAGGGTTTGTCGGTTGCCTCATGGATTGGCAGCGCGTCCATGTCGGCGCGCAGGCCGATGACCTTGCCGGATTTCGCCTGCCGGCCACGCACCACCGCCACCACGCCTGTCCTGCCAAGGCCCGTCACCACCTCGTCAACACCGAAGGATTTCAGGCGTTCGGCCACAAAAGCCGCCGTCTTTTCTTCCTCGTAGCGAATTTCGGGATGTGCGTGGATGAACTGGCGCCAACCGGCGATTTCCGGCTGCAACGCGGCGATACGATTGTTGATGGTCATTAAAATCTCCGTCAGAGCGCAGAAAAGCCGAGCGACAGCCTGCGGTCAATGGAGTGGATGCACAATTCGTCGGCAGTGGCTGCATGCGCACACGACTTGCGCGTTCTGGCGGGGCATCGCATGTTACGCGGATTGGGGAGCAGCCCGGCGTAGAGGTTGCCAGAACATGGAGGTACATTCGATGCATTTTGATCGCTTATGGCGTGGAAAGCTGTTGCGCAGTGCAGGGGCTTTCACCGTGATGGCCGGGCTGATGCTCGGCGCGCCGCTGGTTGAGGCAAAGACCTTCCGCATGGCGTTCCAGGGCAATCTCAACACGCTTGATCCCTACACGATCAACGAGACGTTCACTCACGCGATGAATGGCAGCTATTATGAAGGTCTGACGCGGCGCGGCCCTGATCTGACGATCATTCCGGGACTGGC
>JAKFVK010000147.1 GCA_021732205.1 Hyphomicrobiales bacterium
TTGCCGCCATGGCGCAGCAGGATTGCGGCCAGTGCGGCTATGTGTGCGCCACCTATTCCGCAGCGCTCGCCTCAGGGAGCGAAGCGCGGCTCAACCTGTGCGCTCCCGGCGGCAAGGAGACACTCAGAGCGATCAAATCGCTGATGCAGCATGGCGGGGGGGCTGTGGTTGCGGCTGCGCCGGTTGCAGCGAGCGCGCCACCCGCCAAGGGAATGTCCCGCGACAATCCGGCCGAGGTACGGTTTTTATCCCGGCGCAAGCTGAACGGAGAAGGGTCGCAGAAGGAGACATACCACATCGAATTCGATCTTTCGGGCAGCGGCCTGTCATATGTGGTTGGCGACAGTTTCGGCGTTTTTGCCGACAATGATCCGCGACTGGCTGACGCCATCATCGCCCTCATGGGGGGGCGACCCGATGCGCCGGTTGGCGGCTCAACGCTGCGTCACGCGCTCATTCACGAGCGTGCTCTGGGGCCGGCACCCGACACGTTGTTCCAGCTCATTTCGTTCGTGACGGGCGGCGTCCAGCGGGCAAAGGCTCAGGCGCTTGCCAAGGGCGAGGATCCTGATGGTGACGCAGCGCTGCTCGACGTGCTTGGAACGCTGCACAAGTTTGCCGGATTGAAGCTCAGTCCCGAGGCGTTCGTCGAAGCCCTCGATTTCCTGCAGCCACGCCTTTATTCGATCTCATCGTCGCCCAAAACCATTCCCGACCAGTTGTCGCTGACGGTTGACAGCGTGCGCTACCGCCTCGGGCAACGCCAGCGCCATGGGTTGGCGTCAACCTTTCTGGCCGAGCGTGCGCTGCCGGGAGCGGCCATCAAAGCCTATGTGCAAAAGGCGCATGATTTTGCCTTGCCCGCTGACATGACAAAGCCGATCATCATGATCGGGCCTGGCACCGGCATCGCGCCCTTCCGCGCCTTCCTTCATGAGCGCATTGCCAGCAGGGCGCCGGGGCGCAACTGGCTTTTCTTCGGCCACCAACGCTCGGCCTGTGATTTCTTCTATGCCGACGAACTGAATGCCATGAAATCGGCTGGTCATCTGCAGCGCCTGACACTTGCATGGTCGCGGGACGGAAAAGACAAGATCTACGTGCAGGATCGCATGCGCGATAGCGGTTCCGAATTATGGTCGTGGGTGAAGGACGGCGCGCATCTGTACGTCTGCGGCGATGCCAAACGCATGGCCAAGGATGTCGAGCGGGTTCTCGTTGATATTGCCGGCGTACATGGAAAGATGAGCAGCGAGGACGCTGTTTCCTTCGTTGTCGGGCTGAAGAAGGCGGGCCGTTATCAAGCCGACGTCTATTGATGGACGCCCGCCTGTCAGAGCCGATCAAAACGACCTGCCCTTATTGCGGCGTGGGGTGCGGCGTCGTGGCGTCGCCGGATGGCAATGGCAGCGCAACGGTCACGGGGGACACGGATCATCCTGCCAATCACGGACGGCTTTGCGTCAAGGGTGCGGCGCTCGGCGAGACAATCGGCCTTGAGGGACGGCTCCTCTTTCCCACCATCCATCGCCAGCGCGCGACATGGAACCAGGCAAGCGCCTTCATTGCTGATGGCTTGAAGCAAACACTTGAAAGATACGGCGCCGGGGCGATTGCCTTCTATCTCTCGGGCCAATTGCTGACGGAAGACTATTACGTTGCCAACAAATTCGCGAAGGGCTTTATTGGCACGCCGCATGTCGACACCAATTCCCGGCTGTGCATGGCCTCGTCAGTCGCAGGCCACCGGCGTGCCTTCGGCTCCGACACGGTCCCGAACACCTATGAAGATCTGGACGAAGCCGATCTGATCATTCTTGTCGGATCGAACGCTGCCTGGTGTCATCCTGTCCTCTACCAGCGCATGCAGAAGGCACGCGAGACAAGAGGCGCCATCCTCGTCAACATCGACCCGCGCGTCACCGCCACGTCCGCAGGGGCTGATCTCTCCCTGCCCGTCGCAGCCGGCATGGATGGTGTGCTTTTTTCTTTTTTGCTGAGCGAGTTGGCGCGCCGCCAAAAGACCGACCGCGCCTTCATCGCCGCCCATACCAGCAGCTTCGATGCAGCGCTGGCGCGCGCCCGCGAGATTGCCCCTGATCTTTCAAGCGTTGCGGCACGAACAAGTCTGAGCGCTGAAGATATCGCCCGCTTCGTTGATCTTTTCATCCACCGTGAGAGCGTCGTCACCTGTTACAGCCAGGGGGTCAACCAGTCGGCGCAAGGGACGGACAAGGTCAACGCCATCCTCAATTGCCATCTGGCCACCGGGCGCATCGGCAAGCCGGGTTGCGGTCCTTTATCGCTGACCGGCCAGCCCAACGCCATGGGCGGGCGCGAGGTGGGAGGGCTGGCCAACATGCTGGCCGCCCATATGGGCTACACACCGCAAGAGCGCGAGCGGGTCGCCCGCTTCTGGGGCGCGCCGCATCTGGCCGAAGGCGAAGGCCGCAAGGCGGTTGCCATGTTTGATGCGGTGGCGCGCGGCGACATCAAGGCCCTGTGGGTGATGCATACCAATCCAGCGGTAACGATGCCGCGAGCTGATGGCGTACGCGCGGCGTTGAAAAAACTCGATCTGTTCGTCGTCTCCGAAGCGATGAGTGCCACTGACACCAATGAGGCGGGCGCCCATGTCCTGTTGCCGGCCAGCGCCTGGGGCGAGAAGGACGGGACGGTGACCAATTCGGAGCGGCGCATTTCGCGCCAGCGCCCGTTTCTGCCAGCGCCGGGCGATGCCAGGCCCGACTGGGAGCATATATGCCTTGTGGCGCGGCGCATGGGCTATGAGGGTTTTGACTATGAGGGGCCAGCGGCGATCTTTCGCGAGCACGCGGCGCTCTCTGCCTTTGAAAACGACAGCAGCCGCGATTTTGATATCGGCGCTGTCGCCGACATCGACGATGCCGGCTATCAATCCCTGACGCCGTTTCACTGGCCGTGGCGCAAGGGCGCGAAGCCGCAGGACCGGCTTTTTGCCGCAGGCGGATTCTTTGCCCCTGACGGGCGCGCGCGTTTTGTTGCAATCTCTCCACCTCACCTCGCCCGTCGGCCAAGTGCTGCCTATCCGCTGATGCTGAACACCGGGCGGGTGCGTGACCATTGGCACACGATGACACGAACGGGAAAAGCGCCACGTCTGGCCCGCCATGTCAGCGAGCCATTGCTTGCCCTCAACCCTGACGACGCCGCGCAATACGGTCTGCGAGCCGGCGGCTACGCACGGGTTGAAAGCGCCCATGGATCGGTCACCCTGCGGGTCGATATCGATCCTGGCCTGCCGGCGGGAATGGTCTTCGCCCCCTTTCACTGGAGCGCTGCGACCGGAGGGCTGGTCAGGGTCGACGCCGTCGTTCAGGACGATGTCGATCCACTTTCAGGCCAGCCTGAATCAAAAGCAACGCCTGTGGCGGTCGTGCCGGTTGCCATGGCAAGCGAGGGCATCCTGCTCAGCCGGCGCCCGCTTCACCTCCCCGCCTGGCTGCAACATGTGCGCCTGCGGCTCGCGGATGGTGAAGCCGTTTTCTTTGCCTCGACCCGCACACCCGCAGCGCTGCAGGCGGTGCTCGCCAATCTGACGGGTGAAAGCACAAACCGCGCGAGCCTTGCAGATCACGATACGGGACATTTCCGTGTCGTCTCATTGCAAGGCGAGCGGCTTGAAACCGCACTCTTCGTGGCGCTGCAGCGCGAAGAGGCGCTATTCGACTGGCTGATCGACATGTTCGCCAAGGACAAGCTCACGACAGGTGAGCAGAAGGCCCTTCTGGCCGGGCGTACGCCCCATGCCGGCCCAGATCTTGGGCCGCTCCTGTGCTCATGCTTTGCGGTGCGCCGCGCGACGATCAGCGAGGCGTTCACGTCTGGCGCGCGCGATGTCGATGCCATCGGTGCGCTCACAAAGGCCGGCACCAATTGCGGCTCCTGCCGCCCCGAAATCAAGGCACTGCTTGCCACAATGGCAGGGCTGGCAGCCGCGCCTGTCACCGCCTAAAGTCGCTCTCCCGACAAAGGAGAGATGATCGTGGCGTCGACCGTTTTTGATTCCCTGCTTTTTCGCGATATGTTCGGTACGCCCGAAATGCGCCACATCTTTTCCGATGAGGGGCTCGTCGCCCAGTATCTGGAAGCCGAAGCAGCGTTAGCGCGCGCGCAAGGCAGCCTTGGCGTCATTCCACCGGCGGCGGCGGCGGCGATCAATGCCGCATGCAAAAGCCTCAACATCGACTACGAGCATATGCGGCGCGAGACCGAGATCGTCGGTTATCCCATATTGCCGCTGGTCCACCAATTGGTGAAGGCCGCCGGCGAAGCCGGGCGCTACGTCCATTGGGGGGCGACCACCCAGGACATCATGGATACGGCAACCGTGCTGCAACTGCGCCAGGCGCTTACCATCATCACCCGTGATCTGCACGAATTGCGCGCCATCCTCGCTACGCTTGCCAAACGCCATCGCGATACGCCGATGGCAGGGCGCACCCATCTCCAGCAGGCGCTGCCGGTGACGTTTGGCTACAAAGTGGCGGTGTGGCTCTCCTCCATCGATCGCCATATCGAGCGCGTCCAGCAGGCGCTGCCGCGCATTCTGATCGGACAGTTTTCGGGCGCCGCCGGCACGCTCGCCTCGCTCGGGACTCGCGGGCTTGAGGTGCAGGCAGCATTTTGCGCCGAACTCAACCTCGCCCAACCCGCCATCACCTGGCATGTGGCGCGCGACGGGCTGGCGGAAGCGGTGACGCTGCTTGGCCTCATCACCGGCACGCTTGGCAAGGTGGCAAGCGATGTGATGATGATGGCGGCAACCGAATTCGGCGAGGTGGCGGAACCATTCCAGCCCGGGCGCGGCGCCTCCTCGACCATGCCGCAAAAGCGCAATCCGATCTCAAGCGAGTTGATGCTGGCCGCAGCCAAGGCCGTGCGCCAGCATGTGGCAACCATGCTTGATGCCATGATCCATGATTTCGAGCGCGCCACCGGCCCCTGGCACCTTGAATGGGTATCGCTGCCGGAGAGTTTCCTCCTCACCGCCTCAGCGCTGCATCAGGCAAAATTCATGCTGGGCGGGCTGGTGGTTGATACAAACCGCATGCGCGCCAATCTCGGCCTCACCCATGGGTTGATCGTCGCCGAGGCGGTGATGATGGCTGCCGCCCCCAAGCTGGGGCGCCAGCAAGCGCATGATATTGTCTACGGCGCCTGCCGGCAGGCGATCGAGCAGGGCGGCATGCTGGGTGATATCCTCAAAACCATCCCTGAAATCACGGACGCGATGGGTGGGGCGGCGGCCATCGACCATGCCTGCGACCCCGCGAATTATCTTGGCCTGTCGGGCGCGATGGTGGACCGGGTGGTGGGCGGCTAGGCGGAAAAGATCAACGCTCTTCGCCAGCTTTTTTGCTCTTTTCCGATTTTTTTCCAGAGGCTTGCGCAAGCGGGATAAGTTCTGAAGTCGCAGCAGTGACGACCAGTGTTAGGATTTTTGTCCTAACACTGGGATCGCTTCATGAACCTCACCACCCGCTACCACCTGACCGACCAGCGCCTGCAGCGCAGCATCGACCGCCACCAGCAGGTTCTGCTCGCCTCATGGTTGTCTCCCGATGCCGCCTATCGCGGCCATGAACAGAAAGCGCTGCGGCGCGGGCTTGCCGTGCTGCGCCAGCTTCAGGTTGAGCTGCATGATGTGGCGCTCAAGCTCTTCAATCCCAATCAGCTACGAATCCCTGCCGGTCAACCGGGTGGCGGGAGGTGGACGCGCGATGGCGCAGCCGGCCCCACCGCTCCCGATGACGAACCGAGTGACGATATCGTCCTCGCCGCCCAGCGCGAATTCCCTCCCGATAATCGCGTGGTACTTGAATTTGAGGAAGGCGGCCCGCATGGCGGTCATACTATTCGTGACCATGTCGGCAAGAGCGATGAATATCTGATCGCTGAAGTGGAGAAAACGGTCGATAGACTGTCGATTGCTCCGGGCGTAAACGTTGTCTTTGTTCGCCCCGAAGGCAGCTTTGCCGACGTCAGAAGCGCCAATGATTTGATCAACATGGCGCTTCAGGCGCGCAATGACAAAGTTGACCTGGTACGAAGCGGCCAATCCGAGCGTGAATTGATCGACCACCGATTTGGTTATCCAACCGGCAGGGAAGCCTATTATTCGGTAGAGGCAGGCCGCGTGATGATCCGCCCTGCCTATGAAGTGCGCATGATCATTGTCCCCGACCAAATAGTCGGTCAAGGCTTTCGCGTTTTGACTGCCTTTCCTATTAACCAGACAGGCGGGAGCGTCAGGAAATGAGAAAAGCACCAGCAGCCTTTAATCGTATTTGCGCGGCATTTCAAGGAGACATGAAGCGTGGCGACTTAGACCCCGTTGAGTTCATTCGGCGGATTATCGTTGACAACTCAAAGCCGGAAGAATGGTCTGAATTAAAAGATTTTGTCGATTATGTGCTTCGTGTTCCTTACACTGAAAAAGATATGGAAATTCTTTACTACAGCAATTCTCCTGATTATCAATTTTTTCCAATCAAAGGATATTATTTATTGCTTAGTAAAGCACTCGAATAATATTGAGAATGTGTTTTATCGTGCAACCGACAAGGAAGCTTATTACTCTGCCGAAGCGAGATGCGTGGAGATCAGGCCGACATATGAAGTGCGGATGGTGATCGTGGCCGATCCTAACGCTTATTCCGGATTTCGTTTAAAAAACCGCCTTTCCGATCAATCAGAGCGCTAGGAACGTGAGAAAATGATTGAAGCCCCGGAGTCATTTAACCGGATTTGCAGCAGCTTTCGGAAAGGGATTGTATCAGATTTGAAAGATCTGCATGCAATCGTTCGTTACGTCGTCGTCACTCGTTCAAAACCAGAAGAACGGCTGGAACTGAAACATTTCGTTGATTACGTTCTGAGCCTTCCATTCAGCGAAGGAGACATGGAAAAACTCTATTATCGCAATTCGCCAGATTATCATTTCACTCCAATCAAGGGTTTCTATATTTTGCTGAGCAAGGCCCTGGAGTGATTGACGCCATCGAGGCAGCCTGCGGCCTATTTTGACCGGCCGGGCGACTTTTCACCCCTTCATGTCGTAAGTGTGCTCCTTCGAGGGAAAGGTGCGCGCGCGCACTTCAGTCGCGTAATCCTCGATCGCTTGCCTGATCTGATCGCCAATCGCGCCATACTTCTTGACGAATTTTGGAACGCGGGCGGAGAGGCCCAGCATATCCTCAAGCACCAGGATCTGACCATCGCAGGCAGCTGATGCGCCAATGCCGATGGTTGGTATCGAAATCTCATCCGTGATTTTTGCCGCGAGCGGCTCGGCCACCGCCTCGACGACGACCGCGAACGCACCGGACTCAGCAACCGCTTTCGCATCCTCGACAAAGCGCTTCCAGCTTGCTTCCTCACGGCCCAGAGCCTTGAAGCTGCCCAGCGTATTGATGCTTTGCGGCGTCATGCCAATATGCGCCATGACCGGCACGCCGCGCTTGACCAAAAACTCAATCGTGCTGGCCATATGCGCGCCACCCTCCAGCTTGATCGCGCCGCAATGCGTTTCCTTCAAGATGCGGGCGGCGTTGCGGAAAGCCTGCTCGTGGCTCTCTTCATATGAGCCAAACGGCATATCGACGACGACCAGAGACCTAGAGGAGCCGCGCATCACCGCTTGCCCGTGCAAAATCATCATCTCCAGGGTGACCGGCACGGTTGTCTCCCATCCGTGCATCACCATGCCAAGACTGTCACCGACCAGGATGATTTCAGCCAGCCCGTCCACCATGCGGGCGGTCTGCGCATGATAGGCGGTCAAGGCGACGATCAGCGTGCCACCCTTCATCTTGCCGATATCGACGGATGTGAGGCGCCTTGTGGTGGACTGGAGCGACATGTGTTCCTCTCATTTTGCCAGCGACGAAGCCCTGTGCAGGTTGAAGCGCCGAAAAACCGCCAATGACCAGGCCGAATTTCACTGGCTGGAAAACAGCTTGACGCATCAAATGTCCAGTTCGACAACAAGATAACATATCCAGATAACATATCCAGCCGCCAAATCTGCGAGGCTGGCGGCGGCCATTTCAGGACACTGAGCCATGACGATCACACCCACCCGCACACTGCGCCTTCATGCCGACGATAATCTGCGCGTCGCGATCGATATTGTACCGACAGGAACGATGGTCGAGACAGTACTGGCGCGCGAGCGCATCGTGCGGGGGCATAAAATCGCCGTTACCGGTATTGCCGAAGGGCAACCGGTCATCAAATTCGGCCAGATCATCGGCTTCGCCAAACGGACGATTGAGCCGGGCGAATGGATCCACGAGCATAATTGCGCTTTTGATACCTTCGCGCGCGAGCCTAAGATCGGGGTTGCGGCGCAGCCGCGCGCCATCCTGCCGGACAGCGAGCGCGCGACATTCGAGGGTTTTCGCCGGGCCAATGGCAAGGTCGGCACGCGCAATTATGTTGCCGTGATGACGAGCGTCAATTGCTCGGCAACGGTCGCCAAATACATGGCCGAGGAGATCGCGCGCTCCGGCATCCTCAAGGATTATCCCCATGTCGACGGGGTGATCGCGCTCGTCCACAGCACCGGGTGCGGCATTGCCGCCGAGGGCGACAGTTTTGAAGCGCTGAAGCGCACCACTTTCGGTTACGCCTCAAACCCCAACATCGCCGCCAGCCTGCTGGTAGGCCTTGGCTGCGAAGCGTTCCAGATCGGCCGCTACAAGGAAGCCTATGGGCTGAAGGAGGGTGAGACGTTCCGTACCTTTACCATTCAGGACAGCGGCGGCACGCGCAAGACGGTGGCGGCGGGTGTTGAAGCGATCAGGGCGATGCTGCCGATTGCCAATCAGGCAAAGCGCGACACGGCGCTCGCATCCGAGCTGATGCTGGCACTGCAATGCGGCGGCTCGGATGGCTATTCCGGCATTACCGCCAATGTGGCGCTGGGATCGGCCGTTGACCTTCTGGTGAGGCAGGGCGGCACGGCCATCTTGTCGGAAACCCCGGAAATTTATGGCGCCGAACATCTGCTGACCCGGCGCGCGCGCAGCGAGGCGGTCGGGCGCAAACTCCTCGACATCATCGCCTGGTGGGAAGACTACACCGCGCGGGCGCGCATGAGCTTGAACAACAACCCCTCGCCCGGCAACAAGGCGGGCGGGTTGACGACGATCCTCGAGAAGTCCCTGGGTGCGGCCGCCAAGGGCGGTTCAACCACGCTTGAGGCCGTCTATCGCTATGCCGAGCCGGTGACGGAAAAGGGTCTCGTCTTCATGGACACCCCTGGATATGACCCGGTTTCAGCCACCGGCCAGATCGCGGGTGGCGCCAACCTTCTGGCGTTTACCACCGGGCGGGGCTCCGCCTATGGCTGCAAGCCGACGCCCTCGCTGAAACTCTCCACCAACAGCGCCATCTACCAGCATATGAGCGAGGATATCGATATCGATTGCGGCGTCGTGCTCGACGGGGTGAGCATCGAGGACAAGGGGCGCGAAATCTTCGAGCGCCTCCTCCAGGTGGCGTCCGGCGCGCATACCAAATCCGAGGATCTTGGTTATGGCGAAGCCGAGTTCGTGCCGTGGCAGATCGGCGCAACGATGTGAGGCAATCTTCCTCACACCCGCTCGATCAGCGCGGCAATCCCCTGTCCAACGCCGATGCACATGGTGGCGATCGCCCGCTTCTGGCTGCGTATCTCCAGGGCGCTTACCGCCGTCATCGCCAGCCGCGCGCCTGACATGCCCAGCGGATGGCCAAGGGCGATAGCGCCGCCATGCGGGTTCACATGGTCAGCGTCATCGGGCAGACCAAGATCGCGCAGCACGGCGAGCGCCTGGGCGGCAAAGGCCTCGTTGAGTTCGATGATGTCGATGTCGCGCAAGGCCAGCCCGGTTTTGTGCAGAAGCTTTCGCGTCGCCGGCGCCGGCCCCATGCCCATGATGCGCGGCAGCACACCTGCCGACACCATCGCGACAATACGGGCGCGGGGGGTGAGCCCGTATTTCCTTGCCGCTTCCTCTGAGGCGAGGATGAGCCCGGCCGCGCCATCATTCACGCCCGATGCATTGCCAGCCGTCACCGTGCCCCCCTCTTTGCGGAAGGGTGCCCTCAGCTCGGCCAACTGCTCCAGGGTCGTATCGCCGCGCGGATGCTCGTCGACCGCCACGGTGGTGCGGACACCCCTCTTGCTGGCAATCATGACAGGCGTGATTTCGCGGGCAAAGAAGCCCGTATCCTGAGCTGCCTTCGCCCGCTGTTGCGAGCGCAGCGCAAATTGGTCCTGATCAACGCGATTGACCTGACATTCCGCAGCAACGTTCTCCGCCGTTTCCGGCATCGCATCGATGCCGTACTGGGCCTTGAGCAGCGGGTTGACGAAGCGCCAGCCGATCGTCGTGTCGTAGATCTCCACCTGCCGGGAGAAGGCTTCCGCCGCCTTGCCCTGAACAAAGGGGGCGCGCGTCATGCTTTCAACGCCGCCGGCGATCACAAGTTCCGCGTCGCCTGTACGGATGGCGCGGGCAGCCATGCCGACAGCGTCCAGCCCCGAGCCGCACAGCCGGTTGATGGTGGAGCCGGGAATGGTCGATGGCAGGCCGGCAAGCAGGAGCGCCATGCGGGCGACGTTGCGGTTGTCCTCGCCAGCCTGGTTTGCGCAGCCGATAAAACAGTCATCGACCGCTTCCCAGTCAACGCCCGCGTTGCGCTCACGCAGAGCGCGCAAGGGATGGGCCGCCAGATCGTCGGTGCGCACATCCTTCAACGTGCCCGCATAGCGACCGATGGGGGTGCGGGTAAAGTCACAGATGAAGGCGTCTCTCATGGGTTTTTCCTTCAATCAGCGCGCCTTGGCGGCAACGCTTTCAATCATGATTCAAGCGATATGGGCGTTCATGGTCAGAAGTTCATAGGTCGCCGCCGGCTCGCCGGCGGAAGTGGTGATCTCGACCGCCCAGCGCACTTCGCCGTAATCCCTGTGGCGGGGGGCTTTCGACTTGACAGTGAGGCGTACGCTAATCGCTTCACCCGGCGAGACCGGTTTCAGGAAGCGCAGATTGTCGAGGCCGTAATTGGCAAGCACCGGCCCCTTGTCGGCATCAACGAAGAGGCCGGCTGCAAACGCCAACAGCAGATAGCCATGCGCGATACGGCCGGGAAAAAAGGGATGGCCCTTCACGGCCTCCGCGTCCATGTGCGCATAGAAGGTATCGCCGGTGAAGCTGGCGAAATGCTCAATATCGGCAAGCGTTACCACGCGCTCCTTCGAGTGGAACGTCTGGCCAATGACGAGCGCGTCATAAGCGTAACGGAAGGGGTGCTGCTCGCGGGTGATTTCAGGCGCACCCTTGACCCATGATTTGAGCACTGCGCTCATCATGGCAGGCGAGCCCTGGAGGGCAATGCGGCGCAGATGATGCTTGACGGCCCTGACCCCGCCGAGTTCCTCGCCGCCCCCTGCCCGGCCTGGCCCGCCATGGGTGAGATGCGGCATCGGCGCGCCATGTCCGGTCGATTCCGCAGCGCAGTCGCGATCAAGCACGAGCATGCGGCCGTGATAGGCGCCTGCAGCGAAAATCACGTGGCGGGCCGTATCCACATTCCGGGTCACAAGTGAGCCGACAAGGCTTCCCTCGCCACGATTGGCAAGAGCGATGGCATCATCGATGGCGCGATAGGGCAGAAGGGTAGCGACCGGGCCGAAGGCCTCGACGTTATGCACTGTTTCAGCGCTTGCCGCATCGCGGACCCTGAGCAGGATCGGTGACAGGAAGGCGCCTTTCATTGCATCAGCGCCATCGACGCTGACCTGAGACGGATCGCCGAAGAGGATATCACTTTCGCCGGCGAGCCGCTCGATGCGCGCGCGCACGTCACGGCGCTGGCTGAGCGAGGCGAGCGCGCCCATGCGGGTTGTTTCAAGCCGTGGATCGCCGATCCTGAGCCTGGCCAGACGCTCGATCAGCGCGGCACTTACGGCTTCAGCGCGGTTCTCCGGCACGAGGATACGGCGGATGGCAGTGCATTTCTGCCCTGCCTTGACGGTCATCTCGCGGAAAACCTCACGGATGAAAATCTCGAATTCGGGATCTTCCACCGCAATGTCAGTCGCCAGGATCGAGCAGTTCAGTGAATCGCGCTCGGCGACGAAGGGGACCGCGTTCTTCAGGAGGCCGGGATGGCTCTGCAGCCGCGCCGATGTCTCCATCGATCCGGTGAAGCCAACCATGTCCTGGCCGTTGAGATGGTCGAAGAGATCATGAATGGCGCCGCAAATGAGCTGGAACGCACCCGGCGGCAGGATGTTGCTGTCGATGATCAGGCGGGCTGCGGCTTCAGCCAGATAGGCTCCAGTTGTCGCCGGCTTGGTGATGACCGGCATACCGGCAAGGATGGCGGGGGCGAATTTCTCCAGCATGCCCCAGATGGGGAAATTGAAAGCATTGATATGAACGGCCACCCCGTCACGCGGCAGATAGGCGTGGCGGCCGATGAAGGCGCCGGTCTTCGAGGCAAATTCAACGTCGCCATCGAGCAGGAAGGTTTCATCGGGTAATTCGCGTTTGCCCTTGGAGGCATAGACAAACAGCGTGCCAATGCCTCCTTCGATATCGACCAGGCTGTCACTGCGGGTGGCGCCTGTGTGAAAGGATAATTCGTAGAGGGCGTCCTTGTGCGTGGTCAGAAGCCCGGCAATCGCTTTCAACGCATCAGCGCGCTGGTGGAAGGTCAGCTTGCGCAAGGCGGCACCACCGATCGTGCGGGCATAACGGACCATGGCCGCCATATCGATGCCGTCCGAATTGACGCTGGCCACCGGCTCACCGGTGACGGCGCTGGCGATCATGACAGGCGCGCCCTTGCCAGCCACCCAATGACCTTGTGCAAAGCTTTTAAGGACCAACGCGCTCATCTTCCACCTCTTTCAAGACGTCCATCAACCAAAGCCGGTCAAATCCCCAGATATGCCTTGCGAATATCGGCATTGGCGGCAAGATCGCGCGCAGGTCCCGACAATGTCACGCGGCCTGTTTCAAGCACATAGGCGCGGTCAGAAATCGCTAGCGCTGCGTTGGCATTCTGCTCCACCAGCAGGATCGTCATGCCCTCAGCACGCAGGGTGCGTATGACCTCAAATATCTGCTCAACCAGGAGCGGAGCCAGACCCATGCTCGGTTCATCCAGCAGCAAAAGCCGTGGCGCCCCCATGAGGGCGCGACCGATCGCCAGCATCTGCTGTTGACCACCCGACAGGCCGCCCGCCGCCAGATGGCGTTTTTCCTTGAGGAGCGGAAAGAGCCCGTAGACGCGCTCAAGATCGGCCTGCGGCTGCCCTTGCCGGCGATAGG
>JAKFVK010000257.1 GCA_021732205.1 Hyphomicrobiales bacterium
TGGAGCGCGTCCGCGCCGGTGATTTCACAGGCAGCGAGAATGGCGGGGATGTTCAGGTAGCTGTCGCGCGCAGCCGGCGGGCCGATACAGACGCTCTCATCGGCAAGGCGCACATGCATGGCGTCGGCGTCTGCAGTTGAGTGAACCGCAACGGTGGCGATATCGAGTTCCTTGCAGGCGCGCAGAACCCTCAGCGCGATCTCGCCTCGATTGGCAATCAGGACTTTCTGAAACATCACACCTGCCCCCGTGGCGCGTTCAATTGGCGCGTTGTCCGATGGCTCACTCGAGCACCAGCAGGGCTTCACCATACTCAACCGGATGCCCGGCCTCGACGAGAATGGCCGTCACGGTCCCATCGCGCGGAGCCGGGATTTCGTTAAATGTCTTCATCGCTTCGATGATGAGGAGGGTCTGGCCGCGTCGGACTTTGGCGCCGACGGCGACAAAGGCCGGCTTGTCGGGCGCAGGGGACAGGTAGACGGTCCCGACCATGGGTGACGTCACCGTGCCCTCGCTTGGCGTTGGCTTGACGGCTGCTGAGATGGCGAGCGAGGGGAGGGCCGTTGCTGCCGGGCCTGGGTGGGCAGGTGGCGGCACCGCGACATGGGTCGAGACGTGAATTTCACGCGCTACACGGATGCGAAAATCCTTTCGCTCGATCTCGATCTCCGACAGGTCGGTTTCCTTGAGAATGTCAGCCAGGTCGCGGATCAACGCCGCATCGACCAGCCCGCCTGATGCCTCTCGTGAGGTGGCTGACCTAGTGCCTGGTGTTTTCGTTTGCGTCATTGTTCAAGCTCCGTCAGGCGGCTCAGGGTTTGGCAGCAGCGAGGGCTGCTACCAGCGCGCGCAGCGCCCATTCATAGCCACGCGCGCCGAAACCGCACATGACGCCCAGAGCCACGGGTGAAATATAGGAATGATGGCGAAAGGCCTCGCGGGCAAACACATTCGACAGATGCAGCTCGATCACCGGCAGATCGCTGCTGCGGATGGCATCATGCAAGGCAATCGAGGTGTGGGTATAGGCACCGGGGTTCAAAACAATGCCCGCCGCCTTGCCGCGCGCCTCCTGGATCCAGTCGACAAGCATGCCTTCGTGGTTCGACTGACGGAAATCGATGGCAAAGCCAAGCTCATTGCCGATGCGCCGCGCGCCAGCCTCGATGTCAGCAAGCGTTTCGTGGCCATAGATCTGTGGCTCGCGCAGACCCAGCATGTTGAGGTTGGGTCCGTTCAGGACAAAAATAGTTTTTAAGCTCATGCCTTAACCTTTACACCGGCCGATGCTGGCGGCTTATAGGAGGGGTGAGCGTCAAGGGGAAGGGCCAAGTCCCGCGCCGTGCGGGTATGCTCAGCAACTTGTCTTGCCGCATTTGCGAACCGCCTGAATCTTCTGGCGCAGGGCGGCTATCCCCACCGCGCCGACGATCACCTCATTGCCGATCACATAAGTCGGCGTGCCGTTGAGGTTCAGGTTATCAGCCAGGCGCAATGAGTCTTCGATGACGTCTTGCGAGGGTCTTTGCGTCATGCCCGCTTCCAGGCTTTTTGTATCAAAGCCGAGACTTTGGGCAACTGAAAGCGCAACCTTCTTGTCGACGGGGTTCTTCTCACCCAGCAATTTCGTATGAAACTCATGGAAGCGCGGATTGTTGATCAGCTGCGCCGAGATTTGCGCTGCTTCAACCGACCCACGTCCAAGAACGGGAAACTCCTTCAAGACGAGGCGGAGGCCTGGGTCGGCACGCAGCAGATTTTCAACATCACCAAGCGAGCGTTTGCAATAGCCGCAATTATAATCAAAAAACTCGACGATCGTGACGTCACCGTTGGGATTACCGAGGACGGCGCTACGTGCGCTTGAAAACAGATCCGTTGCATGTTTCGCAACGGCCTCGGAGCGCACTTTTTCTTCCTGCTCGCGCTCGTGGCGGTCCATTGCCACCAGAGCCTCGCGCAGAACCTGCGGATTATTTAGAAGATAATCGCGGATCAGCGATTCAAAAGCCTGCTTCTGTGCAGGATCGAATTTGGTGTCCTGCGCGATGGCAGGCGACAGGAAACAGCCAAGAACGGCAAGAAACAGCCAAGTCATCCGCATTGTGTCAGTCCTTTCAAGCCATTCGGCTTATTGATCCTCGCGTGGGGGAGGGCGAAAATTGACAATATCATCCGCACGGATCCACCCTGGCGAGCCGCGCGGCAGCAAAGCCTGGGCGCGGACAGCTGAGCGTTTGGCGAGCGGGTAGGCGCCGACGACGAAATAACCCTGGGCGGTGGCGAGAGATGCCTTGCCATCCTCGCCCTTGCGACCATAGGCGATGCCAAGGAAACGATACGTCTCGGCGGTTTCCGGTTCCTGAACAACGGCTCGCTCAAGTTCGCGGATCGCTTCATCAAGCATGGTTTTGTCTTCGGTGGCGACCATGGCACGACCCAGCGCCGAGCGAATGAGCGCGTTGCCGCCGGACAATTGCAGGGCCTTGCGATAAGATGGCAGCGATTCACGCGGACGGCCGCGCTCAAGATAGGCTTGCCCTTTCAACTCCTGAAAATAAGGGTTGTTTGGCTGTGCCGCGATCAGCTCATCCATAATGGGTAGAGCCGCGGTGAGGTTGCCGGCGCGGTAGGTAGCGACAGCGCGGGCATATTTCGCGGCCAGCGAATTGTCGGACAACGGATAACGACGCAGCACGAGATCGCCGCGCTCGATGAAGCCGGCAACCTTGGCGCGCATCAAATCGTGGCGAAGCTGCAGGGCAGGCGCATCCCGACGATCACGATATGGACTTTTTTCAACTTCGTTGCGCAAGCCCACAACGCGCTCGCGCGGCAAGGGATGCGATTGCAGATAGGGGTCGATGAAACGGCTGATCCCTGAAATCTGATCAGAAAAACGCTCAAACGTCACCAGCATGCCGTTAGGGCTCTGCTGGGTTGCGTTGAGGTAAGTGACGGCGGCGCGGTCGGCGGCCTGTTCTTCGGTGCGCTGATAGGCAAGCAAAGTGCGCTGGCCAATCGAAGCGGATCCGAGCAAAACGCCGGTGGCAGCCCCGCCGAGTTCACCTTGATTGCCTTTCGACAGCGCCGCGCCGGCAACGGCGGCTGCCCCCAATATCAACGCGATGATGCTGTTGGTCGAGGCGCGGGCCAGCTCCTGGCGGATGCGCGCCAGATGCCCGCCTGCAATATGGCCGGTTTCATGGGCGAGCACGCCGATGACTTCATTGGGGGTCTTGGCATCGAGGAGGGCACCGGTCGTAATGAAAATACGCTGCCCGTCGATGACGAAGGCGTTGAAGGTGCGATCATTGACCAGTGCGATCGAGATATCGCGCTGCGCACTGATGCCGGCGGCGCGAAGAATGGGGCGCACATATTCGCGCAGCAATTGTTCGATCTCGGCGTCGCGCACCAGAATGATCTGTTGGCCGCCATCGCCGCCGCCGCTTTGCGCGCGCGCAGGCCGGCCCGCCGGCACCATCAGCGCAAACGCTGTCAGCGTCACGATCATCAAGCGCGACAGTCGCCTGAAGTCTAGTTTATGGCTTGCCATGAACGGATACAGTTCCTGTAATTGCCGGCGGACGGTAGGCAGGGGAGCGACAATGGTCAACCAAGGTGCCATTGCCTGACACCCTTGCCAGGCGCTCCAGCTTTGCTACCAAGTGTCGAGCAATGCATTCACAATCATGGCGAGGCGATGGCAAAAGGCGATCCATCTGGCGGGAAGAAGCGCCGGCAACCCTCACGGCGCAGTCAGATTCCGCCATTTATCGTCATGGATGTGATGCGTGCAGCCGCCAGTCGCCTCGCCAGTGGTCACGATGTCGTGCATATGGAAGTAGGCGAACCGGGCACGCCTGCGCCGCAAGCGGCGATTGCCGCTGCTGAACGTGCGCTGCGCGCCGGGCCGATCGGCTATACCCAGGCGCTTGGTATGGACGCATTGCGCCAGCGGATTGCCCGCCATTATCGTGACAGGCATGGGATCGATGTCGATCCGGGGCGCGTCATCGTCACGCAAGGCTCATCGGCGGCCTTCATTCTGGCGTTTCTGGCGGCCTTCAACCCGGGCGAGCGTCTGGCCGTGCCAATACCGGGCTATCCAGCCTACCGCCACACGACGACAGCGCTCGATATCGAGCCGGTCATTATTGAAACGAAAGCGGCGGAGCGCTGGGCGCCGACACCGTCTGCGGTAAGGGCTGCGCATCAGGAAAAACCACTTGCAGGTCTCCTCGTCGCCAGTCCCAATAATCCGACAGGGACGGTGATTTCCCCGGATGATCTGACAGCGCTTGCCGGTTGCTGTCGTGATCTGGGGATATGGCTCATTTCGGATGAAATCTATCACGGCCTTACTTATGGCGCGCCGGAGACAACGGCGCTGGCGGTCGATGATGATGCGATCATCGTCAATTCCTTCTCCAAATACTGGTGCATGACTGGATGGCGGGTGGGTTGGCTGGTTGTGCCGGAACGTCTCGTGCGGCCGATTGAGTGCCTGGCGCAAAACCTTTTCATTTCACCCCCATTGCTGAGCCAGGTGGCGGCGCTTGCGGCTTTTGAGGCCGATGAGGAGCTGGAGGGCTATAAACGTGCCTACGCGCGCAATCGCGCCATCTTGATGAGCGAGCTTCCGGCGCTGGGCTTTCGCGAGGTGTTACCGATGGATGGCGCCTTCTACGCCTATTGCAGCATCGAGCCCTTTTCCAATGATTCAAAAGCGTTCGCGGCAAAGCTTTTAGCTGAAACCGGCATCGCCGCCACGCCCGGGCTTGATTTTGATCCCGCTCATGGTCACCGCTATATTCGTTTTTCTTACGCCGGCCCCGAAGCAACCATTGTCGAATGCCTGCGCCGGCTCAAGGGTTGGCTGCCGCGCTGACAGGGGACTGATGATGTATGTGCCGCCGCAATTCGTTATTGATGACGAAGAATGTTTCAGCCTTATTGAGCGGTTTCCCTTAGGGGCTCTGGTTACTCAAGGGGCGGACGGTTTTGTTGCAAGCCATATTCCATTCGTTCTCGATCGCCGTGCCGGGGACAAGGGTGTGTTGCGCGGGCATGTCGCACGACCCAATGCGCAGGGGCGCGAGGGGGTCGATGGCAGCCCGGGGCTGGTTATCTTCCAACCGGCGGGCGCCTATGTGACGCCTAGCCTCTATCCCGCCAAACGCGACCACGGCAAAGTGGTGCCGACCTGGAATTATGTGGCGGTCCATGTCAGCGGTACACTCGCGTTTCCGAGTGATGAGGCGTGGCTTGCTGCCCATCTCGATCAATTGACCCGCCATATGGAGGCAGGGCGCGACCCTGAATGGGCGGTGTCGGATGCGCCTGAGCCGTATATCGCCCAGCTGAAGCGCGCCATCATCGGCGTTGAGCTGACTATTTCCGCAATCACCGGTGCGGCCAAAGTCGTCCAGCACCGATCGGAGGGCGATAAGCGTGCCGTCCATGACGATCTTATGAAAAGTAGGGATCGAGGCGATCGTCTGATGGCGGATTATCTGGCGCGCGCCCTCAAGCCGTGAGGGGGAAACCGGGCGGAAAGAGTTATTCCCGCCCGGTTATCTCAGCTCTTGCGTGACCACCAGCCACGACGGCGCGGCGCTGTTGGTTCGCTGGTAATCGGTTGCGGTTCCTCAACGATCTCAGCCAGATCAGGAATGCGGGGCATGGGTGCCACCGCATCTTCGACCACAACCGCATCACGTGGTGGTTCAGCGGCAGGCGCTTCAGTCACGAATGGGGCGGTGACCGTCTCAGCCGGAGCTTCGGCGCTTGTGTCGATCAACTCGGCCTTTACGTCACCATGACCGGCGAAGTCTTCTTCGTGGGCTGCGTCATCGGCAGTGGCAGGCTGCGATGCGCTAGCCAGCACGTCGCTGGGCGCTTCCTCGCCCGGTTGCAGCCAGATGACTGGCTCAAGCCGCTTTTCACGCTCGAAACCGTCGCCATTTTCGCCATTGCGACGCATGCGCCGGCCGCCGCGCCGGCCACGCCGGCGTTTGCGGTTGCGATCCTCATCCTTGTCGCCGGCAGCATTGTCCTCGCTGTTACCGTCGTCTTCCTCTTCCTCGCTGTCGCCATCAGCTGGCGCAGCGATTGCAACGGCGCTGGTTTGTTCTGTCCGCTCCTTGTCGGGACCGCGACGCCGCCGCCGGCGGCGGCGTTTGCCAGCCTCGCCATCCCCTTCCTGGCTTTCTTCAACCTCGGCGCCCGGCGCGTCAGCGAGGATTTCCTCGTCCTCCGTCACTTCGTCCATTTCGACAGAATCAACCTGGATCGTCGGACGTGGCTGGGGCGTCTTGGTGGACAGGCCTGCCTTGTCGATCAGATAATTGGTGCCGCTTGGCAGATGGTCCTCGACATCGACGGTCAAGGTGACGCCAAAGCGATCCTCAAGGGCTGACAGGTTGGCGCGCTTGGTGTTGAGTACATAAAGCGCCACGCGTCCTGGCACGCGCAGAACAAGGTCGTGACGCGGGTCGCGGATCAGGGCCTCCTCGATGACACGCAGGATCTGCAGTGCGGCAGATGATGGCGAGCGCGTCAGTCCGCTGCCGGCGCAGACGGGACATTGCTCCATGGTCGATTCGAGGACCGAGGTGCGGATGCGCTGGCGCGACATTTCGAGAAGCCCGAAATGGGAAATGCGACCAACCTGAATGCGGGCGCGGTCGCGTTTCAAATGGTCTTTCAGGCGGCGCTCGACCGAACGGTTGTTGCGCCCCTCATCCATATCGATGAAGTCGATGACGATGAGGCCAGCAAGATCGCGCAAACGAAGCTGGCGGGCGATCTCCTCGGCGGCTTCGAGATTGGTCTTGACGGCAGTGTCTTCGATGTTGTGCTCACGCGTCGAGCGACCGGAATTGACGTCGATGGAGACCAGCGCTTCGGTCTGGTTGATGACAATATAGCCGCCCGATGGCAGCCGCACCTGCGACTGCATCATCTGCTCGAGCTGGCTTTCAATGCCAAGGCGCGTGAAGACGGGCACCTCGTCGCGGTACGCTTTCACATTCTTGGCATGGCTCGGCATGAGCATGCGCATGAAGTCCTTGGCCTCGCGATAGGCGGCATCGCCGCTCACCGTCACCTCGTCGATGTCCTTGTCGTAGAGGTCGCGGATCGAGCGTTTGACCAGCGAGCCTTCCTCGTAGACGAGGGCGGGCGCTTCCGACTTCAGCGTCAATTCAGCGACGTTTTCCCACAAACGCATGAGATATTCATAATCGCGCTTGATTTCCGGCTTGGTGCGGCTCGCGCCCGCCGTGCGCAGAATGATCCCCATGCCGTCCGGCACGTCGAGATCGTGAACGAGGTCCTTGAGACGGCGGCGATCAAGCGGGTTGGTGATTTTGCGCGAAATACCACCGCCGCGCGCCGTGTTTGGCATCAAAACCGAATAGCGGCCGGCAAGTGACAGGTAGGTGGTGAGGGCTGCGCCCTTGTTGCCGCGTTCTTCCTTGACGACCTGCACGAGAAGCACCTGGCGGCGCTTGATGACCTCCTGGATCTTGTAGCGGCGTGACGGCAGCCGGCGCGGGCGCTCCTGAGCTTCCTCCAGCGCATCCGCACCACCGACCGCCTCGACGATCTCCTGGTCGTGCTGATGGGGCAACTCTTCCACATTTGCGCCACCACCCGATGATTCGTCATTCAGCTCCGCTGGCTCTGCACCGGCAACCGGCATATCATCGTCGCGGCTTGTCGCGATTTGTGGTGCAACATCGGGATGAACACCATCGCTGTCATGCCGGTCGTCTGAATGCAGGTGATCGCCATGGTCGATCTCTTCGCTCAAGCGGTCATCGCGGTCCGCGGTTCCAACCGGCATCCGCGCTGGCACTTCGCCGTCATCGTCATCATGGTCTTCGGCCGCTGCTGCCTCGGCTTCCTCGGCCAGCAATTCCTGACGGTCAGCGACCGGGATCTGGTAATAGTCAGGATGGATTTCCGAGAAAGCGAGAAAGCCGTGACGGTTTCCGCCATAATCGACGAAGGTCGCCTGCAAGGATGGCTCGACGCGGGTAACCTTGGCTAGATAGATATTGCCGCGCAGCTGTTTCCTGGATGCGCTCTCGAAATCGAATTCCTCGACGCGATGCCCGCGCAGGACGACGACGCGCGTCTCCTCATCGTGGGTCGCATCAATGAGCATCTTGTTAGCCATGTAAAAAACCTTTCGGCCGTCAGCAGGGCAACCCGCAAGGGCGCTGCGACGGCGATATGATTGTTGATGATGGAAAGTGTACGAAAAGCGATCGGGCAAAGAATCGAGCAAAGAGTTGTCGAGCGCGGCGCCTGGTTTTCAGGCATCCAAACGAAACGATATTCGTCCACACGCGCCGCAGGACGCGTCTGTTCGGGGCTCATCGCGAGGTGGCCAAAGGCGGCAACCATACGCCAACTCCAGATCAGGCCAGCGCCTTTACACAAGGCGCAGTGTCAGTTGGCTCCTGAATGTCACAACGTGAACGCGCCTCGGAATATGCTGGTCTGTGCCGTTTCAAGCGGTCAAGACAAACGCAAACCGACGCTTCATCGTCGAGCGGCGCAGCAATCCGATTCGGGCAAGCCCGGCGAATATGGCTGGAAATTATCCTCGATCAAGCAGGGCCTACCCAATGCAATAATAAGGTGGGCTAGAGTTTGGTCACGTCAGCTTCGATCAAGAACAGCCACAGTGCGCGCCATGCGAAAGGCGCTGACAACCGGGCACGTCCCGACAATTCACCGGCTCGCACGTAACGGACGATTCCGCCGATCCGTGAGCCAATATCTGTTTAATCGTCAAAGTTGCCGTTTGGCAAGGGCAGTACGCAGACATCCCAGTACAGGCAGGTCGGCGGCTCGCCGCAATGTCGCGGTTTTGGCGGGTTATCTAAGCGCCCGCTTGACAAAGGGGCATCAAGGCATCGTTAACCATAAAACCGCAGGGTGGAATCGACCCGCAACTCGTTGACAGGAACCGCATTGCCGATCACGGCATCTCAGCGCAGGGATAAGAGGTGCCGCACGGCAAGTGCCGGGCGCGCGGTCACGGCTGCCGTCTTTATCCTGCTTGCCTCGTTTTTACCTGTCTCGGTGCAGGCGCAGGCGCCGGCAGCAGGCGGCCCGCTGAATTCCGTTCCATCCGCTTTGCCGGTCGCAAGTGAGGCGCGGTTGATTGGTGATCAGCGGCGTACCCGGTTCGTCATGGACATCGATCGGCGGCTTGATATTGCGGTGTCGCTGCTGGCTGAACCTTCGCGCGTGATTGTTGATCTGCCCGAAACGTTTTTCAAAGTGTCGCCGGACAGCGGACGGGAAGGGCGCGGGCTCGTGAGCGGCTTTCGCTTCGGCCAGGTGGCAAGCGGCAAGTCGCGGATCGTTCTTGATGCCAGCAGTCCGGTTCTGATCGACAAGGCATTTGTGCTCGATCCGCTGGACGGAGCGCCGGCGCGACTGGTGGTTGATCTCGTGAAGACGGGTCAAGACGAATTCCTGCGGGCGGTCAGGCGGAGCGCTGCGACAAAAATTTCTGACGTCAAAGATAAAGCACGTGCGGGTGAGCGCGGTGGCGCGACGCGTGCCGAGCGGCCTCTGGTTGTCCTTGATCCGGGCCATGGCGGCGTGGATACGGGGGCTGTCGGGCAGGACGCGACGCCGGAGAAAGTGATCACGCTTGAGATGGCGAAAGCCCTGAAGGCCGCGCTCGAGGCCAGCGGACAGGTGCGGGTGATTCTCACAAGAGAGGGCGACAGCTTTATCTCACTGCCTGATCGTGTGCGTTTCGCACGTGAACGGCAGGCAGCGCTTTTCCTGTCGATTCATGCCGATTCATCAGCAAAACCGGCGCAAGGCTTGTCCGGAGCGTCAGTTTACACGCTTTCAGAGACAGCCTCTGACGAAGAGGCAGCGGCCTATGCCGAGCGCGAAAACAAGGCTGACCAGATCGCCGGTGTCGATCTTCCGCCCGATACCAGCGATGTTGCCGATATCCTGTTTGATCTGATGCATCGCGAGACCAAGAATTTTTCCGTGCATTTCGCTCGCCAACTGGTCAGCGAACTGAAACAGAGTGTGCGCCTGGTCAAAAATCCGCACCGTTTCGCCGGATTTCGTGTTTTGCGCGCGCCTGATGTTCCGTCCGCCCTGCTGGAGCTTGGATATCTGACCAACAAGGATGACACCAGGCTGCTCAACTCGCAGGAATGGCGGGAGAAGACGGCGATACGTCTGGCAAAAGCGATCATATCGTTTGTGTCGGTTACCGTCGGGCGGAGCCAGGCACCATGAATATCGGCACAGCAGATCACAAATTCTCCATGAACTTGTCACATTGGCGAGGAATGACTAGGAAATTGCTGGTTGGTGGTGACTACGGCAATTTGGTATCAACAGACACTTTTTTCGCTCGTCCGTCGTTATTGACGCCTCGCGCTGCCGCGGTGCCTCCCTCAATCAGGTTGCGAACATGATCTTCCGCTTTTTTGGCCTTCTGTTTGCAGCCGGCACGGTTATCTTTATTGCTGCTGTTGCCGCCGCGTTCGGCGTCATCTGGTATTACAGTCGCGACCTGCCGGATTTTACCGCGCTTGAGAAATATGAACCGGCAGTGTTGAGCCGTATCCATGCTGCAGACGGCTCGCTTCTCGGCGAATTCCAGCGCGAAAGGCGACTTTACATACCTATCCAGTCGGTGCCGCGCCTGGTGATCAACGCCTTTGTCGCGGCGGAGGACAAGAATTTCTTCACCCATCCTGGTGTCGACCATGAAGGTCTGATCCGGGCGGTGGTCAATAATCTGCGTAATTTCGGTCAACGGCGTCCGGAAGGCGCGTCAACCATCACCCAGCAGGTCGCCAAGAACTTCCTGCTGACCAATGAGGCTTCGCTCGAGCGCAAGATCAAGGAGGCCCTGGTCGCGCTGCGCATGGAAACCGTTTTTTCCAAAGAGCGTATTCTCGAATTATATCTCAATGAGATTTTCCTCGGGTTGCGCGCGTATGGAATCGCTTCTGCAGCGCTACAATATTTTGACAAATCGGTTGATGAATTGACGCTTCCCGAGGCGGCTTATCTGGCGGCCCTGCCCAAGGGACCATCCAATTATGATCCATTCCGCAACCGTGAAGCGGCAACCAACCGTCGCAATTATGTGCTCGATCGTATGTTCGAGGACGGGTACATCACGCGCGAACAGCAGCGCCAGGCGCGCGGCATGCCGCTTGATATCGCTCAGAAGAGTTCACGCACGGCGACCTTTGCGGCGGAATATTTCACCGAAGAGGTGCGCCGGCAGCTGGTTGATATCTATGGCGAGCAGAAGGTCTATGAAGGCGGGCTTTCGGTGCGCTCGACGCTCGATCCCAAATTGCAGGGCTATCTGCGCAAATCACTCGTCGACGCGCTGGTGAAGTTTGACGAACAGCGCGGCTGGCGCGGACCGGTGACCCATCTCAACCTGCCGGAGGGTGAATGGGGGAAGCTGGTGTCGAGCGTGACGCCTTATGGTGACGTTGCGCCGTGGCGTCTGGCGATTGTCCTTGATACGCAACCCCAGGGGGTGCGGGTTGGCCTGCAGCCCAATCGTCTGCGCGGGGGTGAAGTTGTCGCCGAGCGCACGGTTGGTTTCATTCCGCCCAATCTGATGGCGTGGGCAAAGCGTTCGACGCGTGGTCAGGATGTTTTGAAGCCCGGTGACGTCGTTTATGTGGAGCCGGCAGCGCAGCCCGGCAATTTCCTTCTCCGGCAGGTGCCCGAGGTCAGCGGTGCGGCGGTTGCCATGGACCCCTATACGGGTCGTGTGCTGGCAATGGTCGGCGGTTTCTCCTTCTCGGAATCGGTGTTCAACCGGGCAACGCAGGCCTATCGTCAACCCGGTTCCTCATTCAAGCCCTTCGTCTACAGCGCTGCACTCGACAATGGTTATACGCCCGCTTCCGTCGTGCTCGATTCACCCTTCGAGATCGATCAGGGCGCCGGGCAGGGTCTCTGGCGACCAGAAAACTACGACGGAAAATTCTATGGCCCGTCGACGCTGCGCCTTGGTATTGAAAAGTCGCGCAATGTGATGACCGTGAAACTTGCGCAGGACATGGGCATGCCGCTGGTGGCTGAATATGCCCGACGCTTTGGCATTTATGACGACATGCCGCAAGTGCTGGCCATGTCATTGGGCGCGGGCGAGACCACCGTCTTCAAGATGACGGCGGGCTATTCGATCATTGCCAATGGCGGCCGCAAGATCAAGCCGACGCTGATCGACCGCATTCAGGATCGCTACGGCAAGACGATCTATCGCCATGACGAGCGTCAGTGCCAGGGGTGCAATGTCGACAAATATGCGGGCCAGGCGCCGCCCGACCTCGTCGACAAGCGCGAGCAGGTCATCGACCCGCAGACCGCCTACCAGATCACGTCAATGATGGAAGGGGTCGTTCAGCGCGGTACGGCAACGGTCATCCGCGAGGTTGGCAAGCCGCTTGCCGGCAAGACGGGCACCACCAATGATTACAAGGATGCGTGGTTTGTCGGTTTCTCGCCGAGCCTGTCGATGGGTGTCTATATCGGCTATGACAAGCCGCGACCGATGGGATCAGCCGCAACGGGCGGCGTGTTGTCGGCCCCCGTCTTCCGCGATTTCATGAAGCAGGCGCTGGCTGACAAGCCGGCTGTGCCGTTCCGCGTGCCGCCGGGCATCTATTTTGCCCGTATCGACGCGCGCACCGGTCTGCGTACCTCGGCGCCTGCGGGGTCGGGTGTCATTCTCGAAGCCTTCAAGCAGGGCCAGCAGCCGCCAGACTCGCTTTCTATCATCGGCTATTCCGATGCTTTTGGAAACAAGCGCACCGTCAGCCCTGAGGCCGACCGGGCGGTGGGGTCGGGAACCGGCGGACTTTATTGATGGCGGCTCTCATGCTGCGTTGACAAACGAGGTGTGAGCCGGCACTGGCGTGAGACGAAACGTCAGGAACACCGACATGCGTGCTGAAGCCCAGAATCTCTTTGACGACATCAAGCAG
>JAKFVK010000261.1 GCA_021732205.1 Hyphomicrobiales bacterium
GTGCCGGCGTTTGCAATCGACCCGCTTGCGCTTCCAGGAGGGGAGATCACCGCAGGCACGCTTGCTGAGTTTGCGCTGGCTGCGCCAAGCCCGGCGCTCATTTACTCCGGGTCCGAACCGGAACAGGTAGCCAAGGTGCAAAGCGTGCTCGGGCGCGAGGCGGCGGGCGCCATGATCGAGCATCTGCTGGCCGACACCGCCAGACTTCTGGTTGAGCGCGGCGTGACCCGTCTTGTGGTCGCCGGCGGGGAGACGTCAGGCGCGGTGGTGCAGGGGCTTGGCATCCAGGCGCTCTCCATCGGACCGGAAATCGACCCCGGCGTGCCGTGGATGCGCGTCATCGACGGGCCGGAAGCTGTTCGCGGGCTGACGATCACGCTCAAATCCGGCAATTTCGGCGCCGAGGATTTCTTTCTGAAGGCGCTGGCGGATTAAGCCAACCCGCCGAGGCAGAGATATTTCATGTCGAGATATTCCTCGACGCCGAATTTCGAGCCTTCGCGGCCAAGGCCCGATTCCTTGACACCGCCGAAGGGCGCCACCTCGCTGGTGATCATCCCCTCATTGACGCCGACCATCCCGTATTTCAACCCGTCCGACACACGGAAGGCGCGCGCAAGATCGCTGGTGTAGAAATAGGCGGCCAGACCGTATTCCGTGTCGTTGGCCATGGCAATGGCCTCGTCTTCGCGCTCAAAGCGAAAGAGGGGCGCGACGGGGCCAAAAATTTCCTCGCGAGCCAGTTTCATCTGGGTGGTGACGTCGGTCAGCACGGTTGGTTCATAGAAGGTACCGCCCAGGGCATGGCGTTTACCGCCGCTGGCAATCCGCGCGCCCTTTTCGAGCGCGTCGGCGATCAGCCGCTCTACTTTTGCCAAGGCCCGCTCGTCGATGAGTGGCCCCTGCTGCGTGCCGGCCTCAAGACCGTTGCCGATCTTCATGCGTGAGGCAGCGGCGGCAAATTTTTCGGCAAAGGCCTCATAGATGCCCGCCTGCACCAGAAAGCGGTTGGTGCAAACGCAGGTCTGGCCCGAATTGCGGTATTTGGCGATCATCGCTCCTTCAACCGCGCGCTCGATGTCGGCATCATCAAAAACGATGAAGGGGGCGTTGCCGCCAAGCTCCATGGAGACGCGCTTCACCGTCGCAGCTGATTGTGCCAGCAGCAGCTTGCCAACCGCGGTCGAGCCGGTAAACGAGATTTTGCGCACCAGCGGGTTTGACGTCATTTCAGCGCCGATTTCCGCCGGCGTGCCGGTGACGATGTTGACGACGCCAGGCGGAATACCGGCCTTCTCGGCCAGCGCGCCCCAGGCAAGGCCGGAATAGGGCGTCAGCTCAGCAGGCTTCACCACTACCGTGCAACCAACCGCCAGTGCCGGACCGATTTTGCGCGCGATCATGGATGAGGGAAAATTCCACGGCGTAATCGCCGCAACGACGCCAACTGGCTCGCGTGTGACAAGAATTTTGCGCCCCTGCCAGGGCGAGGGAATGACATCGCCGTAGACGCGCTGCGCCTCCTCGGCAAACCAGCGCACATAGGCGGCTGAAAACATCACCTCGCCGCGCGCTTCGGCCAGCGGTTTTCCCTGCTCGACGGTGAGCAGGGTGGCGAGCCCCTCCACTTCCTGCTCGATCAGATCAGCCAGGCGGTGGAGAAGTTTTGCACGCTCTTTTGCCGTTTTTGCCTTCCACGCGGGCAGAGCCTTGGCTGCAGCCGCGATGGCACGCTTCGTTTCGGTGCGCCCCATATTCGGTACCGTGCCGATGAGCACGCCAGTAGCGGGGTCGGTGACATTGATTGTGTCACCGCTATCGGCGCTGACCCAGTGGCCATCGATCAGATTGGCTTCGCGCTTGTAATCGAGCTTCTGCAACATGACGGGCTCCTTGCGGGGTTAGATGGCGCGGATGGCGGATATCAGCTGATCATCAATAATCAGGCCTTCGCTCGCGGCGCGCTTGCGCTGCGCCATCCGCCGTTCGCCGGGCAGGCGCGCGCCCGGCTCATTATGGATCAAATCCGCCAATTCAGCGACACGCATCGGCCCGCGCGGCGAGAGGGCCGCCATGTCAATGGCGATGATCAGCTGGCCGGTGCCGGGCGGCGAGCCCTGATCGTCAAGAAAGGATGTTGCCTCCGAGGCAAAGCGCGCGCCGGTGAGGGCTGCGGCGAGCAGTTCGACCATCAGCGCCAAAACCGCCCCCTTGCCCTCCCCGATCGGCTCCATGGTACCGGCAAGCGCCTCGTCGGGGTCGGTGGTTGGACGCCCGTCGCGGTCGCGGGCCCAGCCTTCCGGCAGGGTGTCACCGCGCTGCTTGGCCGCCATGATGTTACCACGCGCCACTTTCGACAACGCAAGATCGATGACGAGGGGCGCACCGCTATGGTCGATACAGGCAAAGGCGATGGGGTTGGTGCCCAGCAGCGCGCGGCGCCCACCAGCTGGCGCCATGGCGCCAGGCGTATTGGCAAAAAGAAGGGCGGCCAGCCGATGTTCCGCAAGAGCCTCGACGACAAGGCCTGCTGCGCCGGCATGATGGGAACGGGTGATGGCAGCCGCCGCAATGCCCTGCTGGCGGGCGATGGCCGGCAATTCGGCAACCGCGACGTCAAGCGCCGGATAGGCAAAGCCATGAGCGGCATCAACGCGCAACACGCCAGGCGCCGGGCGGGTGGCGCGCGGCGTTGCCGCCCCGTCGATCTTGCCTACCCTGACCTGCGCCGCATAACTCGGCAGCCGCGACATGCCGTGACCCTTGAGGCCGTCCGCCTCGGCAGCGACAAGGGCGCGGGCGACGGTCGCTGCAATCGCCTCGCGACAGCCGGCGCGCACGAGCGCCTCGGCGGCAAGCGCACGGGCGCCGGCAATCGTCAAACGAGCCATATCAGGCCAGCACCATCAGTCCACCGGCAACCAGGATCAGCAGCACCAAAGTGGTGCCGCAGAATACGGCGATATGACGCCAGCCAATGGCCAGGATTGCTCGCGCCGAGGTACCAAGGCCGAGAGCGGCAATCGCCAGCAGGAGGCCCCAGCCGGAGAGCTGGACAACAAGGGATTTGAGCGGAGCGAAGACCTGTTCCAGTGCCGGTTGTGTCACCAGCAGGCTGTTGATGACAGCCAGCACGAGGAAAACAAGCGCAAACAGCGGCACGGGTACCCGCGCCTCGCCCGTCCGCTCGCCCGAGCGCATAAACCACCAGCCGACCGCCAGCACCACCGGCAGCAGCAAAAACACGCGGAAGAGCTTGACGATCACCGCCGTCGTTCCAACATGCTCGGATACGGCATAACCCGCGCCCGCCACCTGAGCGACATCATGGATGGTAGCGCCAAGGAGAATACCGGTCGCCTGCGGCGACAAACCCATCGCCACGCACAGCGCCGGATAGGCGATCATGACGAGTGTCGACAGGCCATTGGCAGCAACGACCGTAAAGGCCACGTCAGCTGCTTTCGAGCGGTAATCGGGCACAACGGTGGCTGTTGCCAGCGCCGCCGACGCGCCGCAGACGGCGGTGGCAGCGCCCGCCAGCGTCCCATAGCCGCTGTGGCAACCCAGCATGCGGGCAAAAAGAACGCCCGAGGCGAGCGTGGCGGCCATGCTGACGACGACCAGCAGGGCAATCCCATAACCAAGGGCGGTGATATCACCCAGCGCGACTTTGAGCCCAAGCAGCGCGATGGCGATGCGCAGCAGCTTCTTGACACACCAGGTCAGACCGCCATCGAAGACAGGCTGGTTCGCCAGGCGGTTCAGGGCAATGCCGATGAGGAGAGCAATCACCATCGGGGGGACAATCACCGCGCCCCCACTCAATCGCTTCATGAGTGGTTCAAGGATAAGAGCAGCGACAGAGACCAGAGCCGCGAGGGCTATTCCCGGCGCAACACGCGACAATACGCCAGAAGAAGTCCGCACCTTGTCGCCCGTCACAGCCATGCTGTCTGGTCCTTTTCCTTTCCGGGCGCTAGTGCCCAAGCCGTATCCGGCTGGCAGACCTCATGCCATCACATGGTGCCAACAGGCCCGCGCGACAGCCTAACGCGCGCGTTGCGGCGGGTCATGTCGCAGCGCAGCACATTCCAGACGTCAGATCCATCTTGCGGCTTATTGCTAGGCGGATACCGGGCTGGCATCGTTGAACTCCGTGCAGCGACCGCGAAACCGGTCGTTCTGGCGCAACGGGCAGAAGACATCAGCGTGCCGCTGTCGTCAATCAGCACCACCAGGATGCCGGACGAGAAGGCGAGGCCTGCGCTGCCCATTGTCGCAAAAGTTTCATTGCGGGGCCTGATTGCTGCCTTGAATTGCTGAAATAACACGGTGTCGGCTGAATTTTTGAAAAAATTAACGATTTATCAAAGGTCGGCGGCCTTTTCTCATTTTCAACAAGCCGGACCGCCGGCACAGAGACATTGGATACCGCGC
Source organism: Hyphomicrobiales bacterium (assembly GCA_021732205.1). Taxonomy (GTDB): domain Bacteria; phylum Pseudomonadota; class Alphaproteobacteria; order Rhizobiales; family UBA4765; genus Raskinella. Next base: position 4,441 of record JAKFVK010000261.1, read on the forward strand.
ATGCAAGATTTGTTTCCCATGATCGTCACCGCCAGCACGGCAGCACTGACCGCCGCTGCCGCCCTGTCGCTGGGTCGTCTGCCGCTTGACCGCGTCGAGCGCGACAAGCCCGAGCTAACCGCCACGGACGAGACAAAAAAAGAAACCGATTAATCATTCACACATTGTGATCGCGCTGCGCCACTGACGGCGCACGAAAAAGCGGCGGACCCTTTCGGTCGCGCCGCTTTTTTAACACGCCTTCTGGCGTCGATTTCAATTCAAGACGAGCGATTTTTCCTTTTCATCGCGCAGCGATCTGATCGTCAGCGGTGACAGCCACGGTAACGGGGCCGCTGCCCGGTGCGCGCCCAGGACGGCGTCGAGAAAAGCCAGCGCTTCGCGGTCGTCTTTCAGGGCCTGGGGATCAAGGACGGGCATGTCATCACCTTTGTCGATCATTGAGGCGAATGCGTGTCATGTCACGCAATGTTACGAAATATTTCATGAGCAGAGTGTTAACGCTCACAGTCAAAACGCACTCACAGGCCAAGTTGTTCCGGCGTGCGTCCCGCCCGCCGCTTGTAGACCGGCAACGACCAGTTGAAGCGCAAGGCAAGGGCGCGCAGCCCGAATCCCGACAGAAACGCCAGTGACGTCGCAAAAGCCGCCGGCAAACCGGCTTGGATCATCAAGACATCGAGGAGGGCGGCGAGGAAGGCGGCAGAGATATATATTTCCCGACGCAGGATGAGCGGACTTTCTCCGCCCAGGACGTCACGGATCATACCGCCGAAACTGGCCGTCACGACGCCCATGACGATGGCGGTGATGCTATGGCTGCCCACCGCCAGCGCCTTCTCGCACCCCTTGAGCGCAACGGCCGTCAGCCCGACGGCATCGAACCACAGCAGCAGGCGGTAGCGGCTTTCGGGAATGTGCGCGGTGAAGAAGACAATGGCTGCGACTGCGGTGCAGATGACGATGCTGGTTGGATCGGCAACCCAGAACACCGGCACGCCCAGCAGCAGATCGCGGACCGTGCCGCCGCCCACCCCGGTGACGGTGGCAAGCAGGGCAAAACCGACGATGTCCATTTCCTTGCGCGAGGCAACAAGCGCGCCGGACGCTGAAAACACGATGATGCCGGCATGGTCCAACAGCAAGTGCATATCAAGCATTGGTGAAACTCCGGGCAGGAAAGCAGAATGCGTACAGATTAGGCAGTTTGACGCGCCAGCACCATCACTCTCGCGCGCGCTGCAAAAGCACTTTGACTTGAGCGCCGCTGCCTGCGTTTATGGTCACAAAACATCAGGGAGATATGCCCGCTCATGAATGATCAACCCCGTTCCTCGCGCCCCACGTTCACCGACCAGGAAGCGCTCGATTTCCATTCGCAGGGAAAGCCCGGCAAACTTGAAATCCGCGCCACAAAACCAATGGCGACCCAGCGCGATCTGTCGCTCGCCTATTCGCCGGGTGTGGCTATTCCGGTTCTGGCGATCGCTGCGGATCCGGCCAAGGCTTTCGACTACACCAACAAGGCCAATATGGTGGCGGTCATCTCGAACGGCACCGCCATTCTGGGCCTTGGCGATCTGGGCGCGCTGGCCTCAAAGCCGGTGATGGAAGGCAAATCGGTTCTCTTCAAGCGCTTTGCCGACGTCAACGCGATCGACCTTGAAGTTGACACCAAGGATGCGGACACCTTCATCAATTGCGTGCGCCATCTCGGGCCTGCCTTCGGCGGTATCAATCTGGAGGATATCAAGGCACCCGAATGTTTCATCATCGAAAGCCGCCTGCGCGAGCTGATGGACATCCCCGTCTTTCATGATGACCAGCACGGCACGGCCATCATCACGGCTGCCGGCCTCATCAACGCCTTCGATCTGACGGGGCGCGACATCAGCAAGGTGAAAATGGTGTGCAACGGCGCCGGGTCTGCTGGCATCGCCTGCATCGAGCTGATGAAGGCGATGGGCATGTCGGCCGACAACATCATCCTGTGCGACACCAAGGGCGTCGTCTATGCCGGCCGTACCGAGGGCATGAACCAGTGGAAGGCCGCCCACGCAGCCTCCACCCCGGCGCGCACGCTGGCGGAGGCCATGAAGGGCGCTGACGTCGTTCTGGGCCTGTCAGCCAAGGGTGCGCTCACGGCACAGATGGTGGCAAGCATGGCCAAGAACCCGATCATCTTCGCGATGGCCAATCCCGATCCGGAAATCACGCCGGAGGAGGTCGCGGCAGTGCGCAGCGATGCTATCGTTGCCACCGGTCGTTCGGATTATCCGAACCAGGTCAATAATGTGCTGGGCTTTCCGTTCATTTTCCGGGGTGCGCTCGATGTCCGCGCCACCCAGATCAACGAAGAGATGAAGATTGCCGCCGCCAAGGCGCTCGCCATGCTGGCGCGCGAGGATGTGCCGGATGAGGTGGTGTCGGCCTATCGCGGCGCCCGCCCGCGCTATGGCCCCAATTACATCATACCCGTCCCCTTCGATCCCCGGCTTATCTCGTCCATTCCTCCGGCCGTGGCGCAGGCGGCGATGGCCTCGGGCGTCGCCCGCAAGCCGATTGCCGATATGGACGCCTACCGCATGGAGCTGGCGTCGCGGCGCGATCCGGTGATTGCGACCTTGCAGCGGGTGCATACGGAAGTGCGGCGCCATCCCAAGCGCATCGTCTTTGCCGAAGGCGAGGAAGAACAGGTCATGCGCGCGGCGCAAGCCTTCGTTGCCGCCGGGCTTGGCAGCGCCGTCCTCGTCGGGCGCGAGGATCGGGTCAAGGAGATCGCGCGCCAGGCCGGCATCGATCTTCACGATGGCATTTCGGTCATCAATGCCCGCCTCAGCGAGCGCAGCCGGATCTATGCCCAGTTTCTCTATGAACGTCTGCAGCGTCAGGGATTTCTGCAACGTGACTGTCAGCGCATGGTCAATCAGGACCGCAACATCTTCGCTGCCTGCATGGTGGCGCGCGGCGATGCCGATGGCATGGTCTCGGGCGTCACCCGCAACTCGTCGGTCGTCATGGACGAGGTGCGCCGCGTCATCGATGTGAAGCCGGGGCACCGCGTGATCGGCGTGTCGATTGTCATTTCGCGCCAGCAGATGGTGCTGGTGGCCGACACGGCGGTCACCGAAATGCCGAGCGCACGCGAACTCGTCGAGATCGCCATCGAGGCTGCGGGCGCGGCGCGGCGTCTGGGTCTTGAGCCGCGCGTGGCGTTCCTTGCCTTCTCGAATTTCGGCCATCCCGCCGGCGAGCGTTCACAGAAGGTCATTGAGGCGGTCAAACTTCTTGGCGAGCGCAAGGTCGACTTTGAATACGATGGCGAGATGGGCGCCGATGTGGCGCTCAACGGCGATATCATGCGCACCAGCTATCCCTTCTGCCGCCTGTCGGGGCCGGCGAATGTGCTGGTCATGCCAGCCTTTCACTCAGCCGCCATCTCCACCAAGATGCTGCAGGAGCTGGGGGGGGCAACGGTTATCGGTCCGCTCATGGTTGGTCTAGATAAATCGGTGCAGGTGGCCCCGCTCGGCGCCCGCGACAGCGACATCGTCAATGCTGCGGCCCTTGCTGCCTTCGATATCGGCGGGTCGGTATAGCGAGCGGACAATCACAGCGACCAGCGCGCGCCCTCGCGCTGGTCGCCGGCAAGCACCAGTGCCCACCAGGGCCCGCCTGCACCATCGGCGCGGGCAAGGCCGATGCGGGTGGCCTGCGCCAGTCGAAGGTTGCGGTCATGGGCGGGTGAGCCACGCCATGACAGGATGGCGCGCGTGACATCGGGAGTGCCGCGGCCAATATTTTCAGCGGCAATCACATCCCGCATGCCCGCTGCTTCCAGACGCTCACGCAGCGCGCCGGCAACCTCATGGGAGAGGAGGCCTGCCTCACCCATCGCCATCGCCTGGCGCAGGGCTGCGGCGCGCAACGCCGGATCGAGGCGCACCGGCCCTAAGCCGGCCTCTGCCCGGTAGGCATTGATGGTGGCAAGCGCCTGCGGCTCATCACTCGTCGTTGCGGTTATATCGCGGCGCGGCGGACCAGCGCAGGCGGACAGCGCCGCCAGCCCACTCATGCAGAGCATGCATTGGAGAAAGGCGCGGCGGCTGTCTTCCAGCCGACAAGAGAGTGTGATTTGCATCGGCTGGCGTTTGAGGTTTCCTGACCGCTGATACCCTCCCGGAGACAGAGCATGATCAAATTCTACTTTCATCCCTCGCCAAACCCTCTCAAAATTGCCCTTTTCCTGGAAGAAGCGGGCCTGGCTTACGACACGATCGCGGTCGATACCCGCAAAGGCGAGCAATTCTCGCCTGAATTTCTGAAAATCAATCCCAATGCCAAGACGCCAGCGCTTGCTGACGATGATGTGGCGATCTTCGACAGTAATGCCATCCTGCTCTATCTGGCCGAAAAAACCGGCAAGTTCCTGCCGGAAAATTCACTCGCGGCGCGCGGCCCGATGCTGTCATGGCTGATGTTCGTGGCAACCGGCATCGGCCCCTATTCCGGCCAGTGCGTGCATTTCCGCCATTTTGCGCCGGAGCCAAAGGACTACGCGGTACAGCGCTACGCCTATGAGGCGAACCGCCATTACGGCATCCTCAATGATCAGCTTGGCAAGCACCGCTACATGCTGGGTGACACCTACACCATCGTCGACATGGCGGTGTGGGGGTGGGCGCGTGTCGTTCCCTTCGTGATTGGTGATGATGCGTGGACGAAATTCCCGCATGTGAAGCGCCATCTCGATGAAATCAACGCCCGGCCGGCAGCACAACGTGCCGAATCACTGAAAGCGAAATTCGCCTTCAAGACCGATTTCGACGAGGAGGCCCGCAAGAACCTCTTTCCGCAGATCGGTGCCAAGATCGCCTGAAGCAAGATCGCCTGAACGACGGCAAGCCATAACCGACCAGCCCCGCGTGACCCTCGGTTCACGCGGGGTTGTTATTCTGTTTGTCTAAACGCCGTGGACGCGCTTCAGCGCCGCGAAATGGAGGATCGCCTGATGCTCCAGCACCTGCATGTACTGGCGCGCGGTTTCCGACAGCAAGGGTTCGGGAATGAGGTTCAGCGGCAGGCCGGTTGACATGGCCAGGACCTGCTGGTGGCAGGCACGATCAAGATAATAGAGATCATCGAACGCGACCGCCACTGACGGGCCACCGATGGTGATGCCGTGATTGGCCAGGAACACCACGTCGGCACTGGTGTCATCCTTATTGATGGCGGCGATCGCCTCGCCTTCTGCGGCATCGAGCGCCAGCCCGCCGAAATGATCCTGATAGGCGATGCGCTGGTGGAAGCGCGTGGCCGTCTGGTGAGCCATTTCCAGGCGTCCACCCTTCACCATGGTGAGGCAGGTGGCAGACGGCATATGAACATGCAGCACGCAGGCGTGCCGGGGATTGGCGCGATGGGCGGCGATATGGATGTTGCGGGCCGTTGCCTCAACCTCGCCTTCGCCCTCGATCACACGCCCCTCGCCGTCAATGAGCAAGAGCATCTCGCCGGTCATTTCCGACCAGTGGACACCATAAGGATTGATGAGGAAACGCTCCTCGCTGCCTGGTACGTGCAGGGAGAAATGGTTGCAGATGCCCTCGCTGTAGCCAAAGCTTTCGGCAAGGCGGAAGGCGGCGGAAAGATCGCGGCGCAGTTCACCGGCAGTGACAGCCATCATCGCCTCCCTTCATCTGCTCCCCTTCAGCGCGGGGCCAGCACCATCACCATCTGGCGGCCTTCAAGGCGCGGTTCAAGCTCGACCTTGGCGACCTTGGCGAGTTCTTCCTTCACGCGGTCCAACACCTTGAAGCCGAGATCGGGATGCGCCATTTCGCGGCCACGGAAGCGCATGGTGATCTTCACCTTGTCGCCCTCTTCGAAGAAAGCATGCATGGCGCGCATCTTGACGTCGTAATCATGATCATCAATCGCCGGGCGCAGCTTGATTTCCTTGATTTCGACGATTTTCTGGTTGCGGCGGGCCTCGGCGGCCTTTTTCTGCGCCTGATATTTATATTTGCCATAATCGAGGATTTTGCACACCGGCGGCGCGGTATTGGGGGAAATCTCGACGAGATCAAGCCCGGCGGCTTCCGCCATGCTCATGGCGGTCTCGGTCAGGACGATGCCATGATTCTGGCCTTCCTGATCGATGAGCTGGATTTCACGAATGCGGATGTCGCGGTTGATACGGGGGCCGTCTTTGGCGGCAGGGGCGGCGGGGCGCTGGAATGGGCGACGAATGGTGGTGGTCTCCTTGAGGAAGCGGCAAGCGCAGGGTCAATCCATCTTCTTTATCATCTTTGCCCCGCGACGGGGAGAGAAAATTGTCGTTAATGGCGATGAAGTCAAGAATGGGCGTCAAAATATTCATCTCCAGAAGCGGCGCCTGCGCGCGTGCCGCCTGCTCAAGCTGCGCCAATTGCGTATTCACTCTCTCTCCATCAGTCGAGACGCGGGCATAGTCATACGAATTGACGCCGACGATCAGCCATCGCATTGGGCGGCTGCCTGTTCGCGCGAGTTCAGATGGCCGCCATGCAGCAGATCGAACACGCCATTGGTGAAGCCGATGACCAGGCCCTGCGCCCGCCAGGCGCGCACGCTGTCATCAAAAGAAGTCGCCACGCGGTTCGGCGTGAGCAAGGCGACGCTGCATCGGTGGCCGGCCAGTGGTCACGCAGGGGTGCCAGAACGATATTGATAACTATTATCATATCGTGGCATAATGATGTGAAAACGGAAGGAACCACCATGCCAAGTAGCGTTGCCCTTGGAAATCTGGAAGGCACGGTCAAGCGCCTTGTCGAAAGCGGTCGCTATAACTCCCGCAGCGAAGTCTTGCGCGAAGGCGTTCGCCTTGTGGAAGAGCGGGAGAAGGCCCTTGCCGCACTCGATGCTGCTTTGGAACGCGGCCTTGCAGATGCCGATGCGGGGCGTGTTCACGATGCCGATGACGTCTTTGGCAAGCTGAAAGCGCGATATGCCGCCATGGCAGGCGGAAGCTTGGAGGAATGAAGCTCGTACTTACGACGGAGGCGAAAGCGGATTTGGAGCGCATCGGTAACGACATTGCTGAAGACAATCCCCAGCGGGCTTTCTCGTTTGTTAAAGAACTGGAAACCCGTTGCAAGGCACTGCCTGCGATGCCGTTGGCTCATCCACTTGTCTCCCGGAAGAAGGAATGGGGCGTCCGTCGCGCGGTGCACGGCAACTATCTGATTTTTTATCGTGCAGACCCCGATGCTGTGGTTGTTCTGCATATTCTCGCGGCTCGCATGAACGTGAACGAGATACTGCGCCTCTCCGAGTGAGAAGGTGGCCGTTGCAAAAATCTTGAATTATGCACAGGTCCGGATGACGACTTGTTTCCGACATTCAAGCCCGTTTCGACGTTTTGAGCAGCGGCAGTCGAGGCTGGGATTGAAGGGGAGACGGGTCTGGCGCGCGCGCCATCTCGGCCCCCCTCTCAATTCCCCTGCATGCGCTTCACCGTCGCGCTCGTGCTCACCCCCTCGACCAGCGGCAGCAGCACGACCTTGCCGCCATTCGCCATCACCACATCGGCGCCCGCCACGTGCCTGCCGGCATAATCAGCCCCCTTGAAGAGGCGGTCGGGCAGAAGCGTCTCGATGAGGCGGGCGGGCGTATCCTCGTCGAACACAATCGACAGATCGCAGAAATCGAGGCAGGCGATGATCCGCGCGCGGGTCTGTTCGTCCTGCACCGGGCGCGTCGGGCCCTTGAGGCGGCGTGTGGATGCGTCCGAATTGACGCCGACGATCAGCACATCGCATTGGGCGGCTGCCTGTTCGAGCGAGTTCAGATGGCCGCCATGCAGCAGATCGAACACGCCATTGGTGAAGCCGATGACCAGGCCCTGCGCCCGCCAGGCGCGCACCCTGTCGAGCGCTGCGGTGAGCGCCTGCGGGCGGTGCGACTGGTCAAGATGCAGAGCGTGGCGCAATTCGCCAACGCTCAGCGTCGCGGTTCCCGGTTTGGCAACGACGATGCCGGCTGCCGCATTACCAAGATGCACGGCAAGCTCCAGCGGCAGCCCGCTCGCCACACCGGCGGCGACGGTGGCAATCGCCGTATCACCGGCGCCCGAGACATCGAACACCTGACGGGCGAGGGCATGGACATGGAAGGCCTGCCCGCCGCGCTCGAGAAGCGTCATGCCCTGTTCGCTGCGGGTGAGCAGGATGGCGGCGATATCGAAGCGCTCAAGCGCTGCCCGGCAGGCGCGCTCGGCACTTGCATCATCATTGGCGGCGATCCCGGTGGCGGCCAGAATTTCCTTGCGATTGGGGCTGACGAGGCTGGCGCCGCGATAGCGGTTGAAATCATCGGTCTTGGGGT
>JAKFVK010000008.1 GCA_021732205.1 Hyphomicrobiales bacterium
GCGATGGCGGGAGCGATGATGGTCTGATCCTCGCTGCCCATGCTGCCATCCTCACCCGCATGGGGATTGAGCCCGGCGATTGCGAGCCGTGGCGCATTGATCGAAAAAAGCTCTGACAGGCTCGCCGTAACGATGCGCCCGACGCGCACGATTGTGTTGGCCTGAAGCGCTGTCGGCACTGCGCTGAGGGCAATATGAACGGTGACGGGCACGACGCGCAGATCGCGGCATGCCAGCATCATCACCGGATAGACATCGCGCGCACCTGCCTCAGCGGCCAGCGCGCCCAGGAATTCGGTATGGCCGGGGTACGAAAATCCGGCGGCATAGAGCGATGATTTCTGAATGGGATTGGTGATGACGGCACGTGCCATCGCGCCAGTTACAGCCGCCACGGCCTGCCGTATGGATGCGATAACCGCCGGTGCATTTTTAGCCAGCGCGTGGCCGGGATGATCGGTGACATGTTCGTCCAGCGCGATAATCGGCAATGCCGAGGAGAAATGGCAGGCGGCGTTGCCGAAATCGCTGTGAATGAGCGGAACATTGAGGCAAAAATCGCGATTGCGGGCGGCCATAATCGAGGGCGAGGCGATGAGCGCAAACGCGCAATCGGGTCGATGGCGCAAGGCCTGCCAGGCGCGCAACGCCAGCTCAGGACCAATGCCGCCCGGTTCGCCCATCGTCAGGGCGAGAACGCTCATTTCTCGCGATTGTCGATGACGGCGGCCTGACGGGCATCGCGCAGGAGGCGGCGTGATGCCTGCTCAAGTTCAAGCTCGACCAGTTCGCTGCGGATCTGGGCCTGGGCCGCGTCACGGCCCGGGATCTCCTGCTTGTCGCACAGCATGTAGAATTCATAGCCCAGCGGGCTGGTCTGTACTTCGGTCGAGCCATTGATAGGCGTCTTCTCAAGCACCAGCCGGATCGGCGGAGGAAGGTCAGAACTGCTGCGGCGAATTGTGCTGCGAACGGCTGCTTCGCGGGCACGGCGCAGCTGTTCTGCCAGATTGTCGCATGATTTGATCGAGGCGCGGATGGCATCAGCCTCCTTGCGGCGGGCCGGCGATTCGCCCTTTGAAAATACAACGATCTGCGCCATCGTATATTCAACGCTACGGATATTCTCGGGGTCCTGGCCGCGCTTTTTCAATGCGTCAACGATATCCTGATCGCGAATGTTGATGGCGCGCTGGCCGCGTTGCTGGACAACCAGCTGCCAGGCAATATCGCCGCGCAGGCGGTCGCGCAGCGTCGACGGATTGACCCCCCTCGACTTCAGAGCCTGACGCAGTTGATCCACTGACAATTTGGTACGCTCGGCAATCGAGGCAAAGGCGCGTTCAACCTGGCTCTCGTCAATGTTGATCTTCAGCTTGCGCGCTTCCTGAAGTTTGAGGCGCTCGTCGATCAACTCATCAAGAGCGGTTTCGCGCGGCGCAGCCTTGCCGCCATTGGTCAGCGCCAACAGCCGCAGCCGGTTGGTTACGTCGTTTTGCGTGATCAACTGACCGTTGACGACGACGACAATGCCCTGGGCAAAAGACGACGTAGTGCACAGAAGAAGGCAGAGAAAGACCACGCCGGCTAATACCAGCGATGCGAGCGGCGATGGCATATCACTATTGCTGCGCTGTTTGACCGATGCCAGCTGGCGCGCCATGACAATCGTCACCTTGTCTCCTAGCCTCGATCTATCGCTCATTGTGCTGCTATCCGTCATTATGCCTTTAAGGCGTACTGCCCAGACCGCCATGGATCGAAACTTCGCCCAAAGTGCGCAGGGTAATCCGAGCCGTTACACGTCTTTGTGGCTGAATATCGCCAAAGCCGGCGTAAATCTGCAAATAATCGACGCTGAACACAAAACACTCATCAGCATATCGCAAACCAAGACCATTGCTGATCCACCCCGACGCATTGGTGGAGTTGCGCAAGGAATAATTGCCGTTTGCCGAAATCGACCAGTTATCGTCCAGCTTGTAACTGATGGCGGCCGTGACGGCTTCGCGATCATTGAAAAAACCGACATTCGGCTGGGCGGCGATGTAGGTATAACCGGTCGTCAGGAAAAGCGGCCCACCGTACAATGTTCCAACCAGTTCCAGGCGTCGAAGGCCGAAGTCCTGCTGGTCAAACCGGAAGCGAGCGCTGATATCACCATATATCGAGGGCTGGATACGGACTGCCGCAACATAGTCAGAACGTGCGGTCTGCAACCCCGATTCGAGACCGGCGCCGGCAAGATCAACGGCGCCACGCGAGAATGAGTTCAGCCCGCTCAAATGATAGGACTGTCCAAACAGGAAACTGGCCAGGAAGCCAGAATAGGAGCGATAGGTGTATTGCACACCAATATTCGAGCGCGTGCCGCCTTCCAGCCGGTCGTAGCCGGAAAACTTGTTGAGAGAAAACAGGTTTGTATCGTCAAACACCAGGCTCTGCGCATCTTCATTGGGCAGGCGCCCGATCGATTGTTCGTTTGGCCGGACGATGATCTGGGCGATGGGTTCGATCAGATGCGATGCATCTTCGGCCGCGGCGATGAAAGGGTAGCGATATTCAAGGCCGATGGTCGGCAGGCCACGAAAACCGACTTCGCCATTACGGTCAAACAAGCCGGGCTCGACGGTTGTCGCCGACAGAAAGCTCGTGGCGCCGTTATTCGTGCCGCCTACGTTCACGGTTGCAATTTGTATATTTCGCGCATTTGCGCTGTAGACATCGCCGCGCAGCCGGAAGAAGGGCGTCCAGCGCTGCCCGAGCGGATCGGTGAAACTCTTGCGCCACTGCGCGTCAACGGAGACGCGTGAATAATCGCCGGCAAATCCCTGAGTGAGAAAACGCTGCGTCTGGTTCGTCAGCGGGTCGATAAAGCGAAACGCAAGGGCGTTGTCGCGGAAAACCGAGGTTGTATTGGCGTTGAAACGAAACTCACCGCCAACTATCGGGTCAGCGAACGCCGTGTTGTAATCGATGAGCGGCCCGACTGTCGGCTGATAGGACTGCGAATCATTAAATGGCGCGTTCTCGATGTAGGTCCTGATCTGGTAGGTCCGTAAATCGAAGAAGGAGCGATCACCCTTGCCCTGTACGAACACGGTTGAAATTCGTTCCGTCTTAGCCGTCGATTCAAGGCCGAAATCGCGGAAATAGCGTGTGTCGGAGGCGCCAGCGACATCCCAGCCGAGTTTCCATTTATCTGACAGAAGCAGCTCGCCCGTCGATTCCACGCCTCCGCGCTCGCGTCGCGCACCGGGATCGTTGCCGGTAAAGCCATTGCCGACATTATTGGGGTTCTGCTGAATGATCCCGCCGAGTTTGACCGTAAACTGGCCATTTGGCAGGGCCTGGCGCCAGACACCGTTCAGGTGAACGCCTTGATCGCTGTAATAGGTCGGCGATACGGTAATGTCGGCAAAGGGTGACAATGCCAGATAGTACGAGACGCCGCCGCCCGGGCCGATACGGCTGTTTTGCGAATAATGGGGCAGGAGGAAGCCAGAGGCGCGCTTCACGGTGCCATCCGGGCTCCACAGATAGGGAACGTAGGCGATCGGCACGCCAAAAAACTCGATGAACGCGTCTTCGTAGTAGATCGTCTGTTCCTGCTCCTTGTGGATAACCCTGGTGGCGCGCACCTGCCACAAGGGCGGCCGTTCGGGGTTTTCTTTGCACGCCTCGCAGGCAGTATATGTGCCGCGGGTGAAAATGGTGACGTCGTTTGCGGTTCGCTCACCTGATTCAGCCGTCAGGCGGGTGCGATCGGCAGTGCGCTGCTGGCTGATGGAGCGGACAAAGCCGTCGCGCAGATCATCCGTCAGGTCGGCCGACTCCGCATTCGTGACGCTGCCATTAGCTTCCGTGATCCGCACCCCGCCTTCGGCGATCAGGCGCCGCGTCTGGCGGTTATAGATCACTTTCTTGGCAAGAACTGTGGTGCCGTTATAGAAAATCTGGACGGAACCTTCGGCAGTCACGATCTGGCGATCATTGTCGTAGACCAGCTGGTCGGCCTGCAGCAGCAATTGCCCGTTCGGCTTTCCCGCGCTGCTGCCCGGCAGTTTGGTGATCTGTGCATTGGCGGACGGGAGCCCGGCGATACCGAGAAAAAGGAGCAAAAGCACGGCCAAGCGCGTCATGCTGACAGGGCAAAACGCTTCCGCTACCGCCGCAAGCCATTGCGCGCTGTTCGAAAGCCCAGACCTATCAGCCGCCCTCCGGGATGGAGGCAGACGCATTACCCGTCCTCCTGGTACAGGAGTATCGTTAAACCAACGAGCATGGCGACCACCACCGGCGTCCACGCAGCCCATATGTCAGCGACCACGCCGGAGCTCCCCAGCTGGCGTGCCACTTCCAGAGCGACATAAAGCAGAAACCCCGCACCGACGCCACCGAGAATCATGGGTAAAATGTTGCCCAATCGAAACAATCGCAACGAAACCGTTGCGGCGATCAGAGCCATTGCACACATCAGCCAGGGTCGCGCCAACAGGGTTTGGTATTGCAAGCGCAGCCTCACCGCCGGGAGCCCCGCCTGTTCGGAGCGAACAATATATTCCGGCAAATCGTAAAAAGAGACTGTTTCGACGCTGGCAAGAGACTCAATCACTTGGTCTTTGGTTAAATTTGTCGAAAGAACATATTTTCCGAATGTTTCCGGCTCCTGATCGGCGCGCATGGCCGAGCCATTCGATAATTCCCAGAAACCGCTGTGGAGCACGGCGCTTTCGGCATCGATTCGCTCAACAAAGCGACCGTCCGCGTCGAAGGATGTCACTGTTACGCGGCGCAGGTCGAGCCCGCGTTCGAGAGACGTTGCGGCATTCATGACAAACTGCCCGTCGCGGCCCTCCTGACGCAGCCAGATACCGGCATTGGTCGACTGGACAGCGCCGCCGACGTTATTGCGCCGCCCGAAGAAATCAGCCTCGATCCGGTCGCTGATCGACTTTGTAAATGAAACCAATGGATTATAAGCAAGTGTCGTGAATGCGCCAATCAGCAATGCAATCACCAGAGCCGGCTTCATGAATTGCCAGACGGAAATGCCGGCGGAGCGAACGACGACCAGTTCGAGTTTCTGCGACAGCCGCAACAAGGCTGCCATTGTGCCAAACAGCACCGCGAAAGGGAAAATGGCTTCGGTGAAGGTGGGCAGACGCAACAGCACGAGACCAAATACGCGCGGCAGCGTCGCGCCGGCCAGATCGCCGGTGCGCCGCAGCATCTCGACAAAATCGACCAGCAGGATGAGCGCGATGTTGGTAGCAAACACCAGCAAGATCGAGCCGAGAAAGCGAACGGCAAGATAGCGGTCAAGCGTCGAGATCAGGGGGAGGCGCATGAGCTACGACCTCGCGCGCAAAAAAGGTGGCATTATGATCGCTTGAACAAACGTTCTTAATATTTTGAAATCAAATACCTTATTTGCCATTCCGAATTGTGCGGCAAGGATGATTCCCGATATCGGGACGAGGTAAATCAGCGGAATGGCAAGCGGCGTTCGCTGTACCAGTCCCGAGGCCAGAAAACCCAGAATACGCAGGACGCCAACGACGACCACGGCAGCAGCGACGCTCTCGCTGCGGCTTTGACGCGTGGTTTTGGCGCGCCCCATCGCGGCAAAGGCAATCAGAACAAAGCTTAGTGAATACAAAGGGGTGGCAAAGCGATCATTGATCTCACTCCTGACGCGGCCGACAAAGCGCTGGTCGTCGAGCTGTTGGCTCACCAGGCTGAATAGTTCGGCTGTGCTGCGTTCCTGCGCCGGGAAAACGACGTTAGGACTGCCAGAATCGATCGAAGAGAGGGAAAATGCATAGGATTCAAAGGCAATAACCGATCCCGGAGATGTTCCGTTCTTGGGATGGCGTACCACCTCGCCCTGCTGCAGGATAAGGAAGTTGCCCGCAGCTGACCGGCTGATGATGCCGCGGGCGCCCAGATAGGTCACGCTGGTGGTGGCATCACGCTCGTCGTTCACAAATACACCGAGCAGAACGCCATTCGCGCCGCGCCCGCGAATATGAAATGTCAAACCCTGATCAACGGTTGTGAAGCGGCCCGGCTGAATCGCCTGGCTGATAAAGTCAGCGCGGGCGCCGATGATCGTCTCGCGAACGATCTTGAGGGCGCCCGGGGTCACCAAAAGGGACAGCAGATATCCAAAGCCCGTCACAACGAGCGCGACCAGGATCAGCGGTCGGGCGAGTTTAGGCTGTGATAATCCCGCCGCCGACATGACGATCAGTTCGCTGTCGGTGTTCAGTTTATTGAGCACGAAAAGCGCTGAAATAAACAGGCAGAATGGGCCGATTAGACCGATCAGCAGCGGAAGCGCCAGCAATGTGACTTTCATGAACAGAAAAAACGTCTGGCCCTGCGATACCACCAGTTCGAGCTGGCGCAGCGAGGAGGTCAGCCAGACAATAGCCGTCAGCACGCCCAGGACGACGGCAAACGATATTCCTATCTGCCGGATCACGTAGCGGTCGATCAGGTTCAGGGAGAAAAACTGGCGCAACAAAGTTATCGTCATTGCTCCTGACTGGCGGCAGTTAGATCGCGCGGTCGCTGCATCATGCTATCCTTACCGCTCCATGGTCATACAGAAGTGTCAGGCATTCAGGCAAATCCAAGGTGATGTGCGTCTATCCTGTTGACGGAAGGGAAAAGGGGCCTGGCGCGATGGGGCGACCACTTGCCTGAGGCCGCACAAAGGTTTTGTCTGAATGACACCAACACAAGGGGCTACGATGAACGAGATGGTCAAAATTTCCTACCAGGCCCTGAAACCGGCCTCGGGTGGCACGGTTGTCATCTTCGTTGACAGCGCGCTACGCCTTGGCGCGACGGCGCTCCTGATGGATGAGGGTGTTCGTTCTGTCCTGAAACGCGCCAGCAAGTTCGCCAGATTCAAGGGCAAGAAAGAGACGTCGCTTGATCTGCTTGCCCCCGCCGATGGCAAATTTGATCGCTTGCTGGTGGTCGGGATCGGCGCGGAGGGCGAGATGAGCCAGCAGGATTGGCTCAAGATCGGCGGCATTGTTTCCGGCAAGCTGGGTCCGCCGGACGGCGGGGAAGTGACCATCCTGTGCGAGACAAGTGCCGGAGCGATGGCACCAGCGGTCGCCGCCGACATCATGCTCGGCCTCAGGCTCAGGACGTATCGTTTTGACCGCTATAAATCGCCGAAGACCGGTGATGAAGCGGAAAATCCAGTGCCCAGACGGGTGCTTGCGGCCGTCAAGGATGTGGCGAGCGCGCGCAAAGAGCATGTGCTGCGAACCGCGATTGGTGATGGCGTTGAACTGGCGCGAGATCTTGTCAATCTGCCGGCCAATGATCTCGGACCGCTTGAATTTGTCAAATATTGCGAGAACCTTAGAGCGGTTGGCGTCAAGGTCGAGGTGCTCACCGAAAAAGAAATGAGCAAGCTTGGCATGCGCGCGCTGCTCGGTGTGGGGCAGGGATCGCGGCGCGGGTCACGCCTCGTCGTCATGCGCTGGGAGGGCACAAAAGCCACCGGCAAACCTCTTGCCTTCGTCGGTAAGGGCGTCGTCTTCGACAGCGGCGGCATTTCGATCAAGCCGGCGCAGAACATGGAGGATATGAAGGGTGATATGGCGGGCGCTGCCTGCGTCACCGGGTTGATGCGCACGCTCGCCCAGCGCAAGGCCAAGGTGAATGCCATCGGCATCGTCGGGCTGGTCGAAAACATGCCCGACGGCAACGCCCAGAGGCCTGGCGACGTGGTGCGCGCGATGTCCGGGCAAACCATCGAGATTATCAATACTGATGCCGAAGGCCGCCTCGTTCTGGCTGATGCCCTGTGGTACTGCCAGCAGCGGTTCAAGCCACGATTCATGGTCAATCTGGCGACGTTGACAGGTGCCGTTCTTGTGGCTCTGGGGCAGGAGCATGCAGGGCTTTTCAGCAATGATGACGCCCTGTCTGAACAACTTCTGGCGGCCGGGCGGGTAACGGATGAAAAGCTGTGGCGGCTGCCCTTGTCGCCTGCCTATGACAAGATCATCGACAGCAAGATTGCTGATGTCAAAAATTCCGGTGGTCGCTACGCAGGCGCGATCACGGCGGCGCAATTCCTGCAGCGCTTCGTCAACAAGACGCCGTGGGCGCATCTCGACATCGCCGGGACGGGCATGGGTGTCAGTGCAAGCGAGATCAATCACAGCTGGGGCCCGGGCTTTGGCGTACGCCTCCTTGAGCGCTTTGTCGCGGACCAGTTCGAGAAGGGCTGAGCTTGAGCGAAGTCCTCTTCTATCATCTGGAAAAGCAGCGGCTGGACGCGATCTTGCCGAATCTGCTCGAGCGCACCCTGCAGCGCGGCTGGCGGGCCGTGGTAGAAGCGCCGGCGCGCGAGCGGATCGAGGCGCTCGATGCCCTTCTGTGGACCTATCGTGATGATAGTTTTCTGCCTCACGGCACGGATGACGGGCCATTTGCGGCCGAGCAACCGATCATTCTGACAAGCGGAAAGGGATCGAGCAACGCCGCCCAGGTGCGCTTTCTGGTTGATGGTGCTGTCCCCACCGGTATCGATGATTACGAGCGTGTGGTGATCCTGTTTGACGGGCGCGATGATGAGGCCGTGGCGCAGGCGCGTGTGCAATGGAAGGCGCTGAAAGGCAGCGCCCACGATCTCACCTACTGGCAGCAGGATGAGGCGGGGCGCTGGCTGAAAAAGGCGTGATCGCGCGAGCTTGTCAGAACTTATAAAGGCGCGCCGGGTTGTCGACGAGAATCCGGCTGCGTTGGTCGGCATCAGGCGCCCATAATGCCAGCTGGTTCATTACCAGCCCGTCGTCGATATCGTAGAAGGGCGCGATATCGAAGCGGGTGCGCCCGGGATGAGCGGCTGAGTCGGGGTGCGGCCAGTCGGTACCCCAGATGATACGTTCGGGATTGGCACTAATCAGCGCCCTGGCAAGCGGCGCTGCATCAGCGAAATCGGGGCCCTTGTTGGAGGCGCGATAAGCGCCCGATATTTTCACATAGGCCTTGCCTGAACGTACCAATGCCAGCAGATCGGCGAACCCCGGCTGATCGATGCCAAGCGCTGCCTTGGCGCCACCGAAATGGTCGAAAACGACCGGGACCGGCGCCTCCGCCACCTTGTCCTTAAGGGCGCTGATCATCGCCAGATTGGTATAGATCTGCACATGCATGCCGCGCCCCTTGACGCGGCCGAGGCCCTCGTCGAGCCTTTGTGCGCCAACGACCGGATCATTGACGCCACCGGTGGCCAGGTTAAGCCTGATGCCGACAACCCCAGCGCTGCCCATGGCATCGAGTTCCGTCTCGGTCGTCTTGGCGTTGATGACGGCAACGCCGCGCGCGTCAGCCCCGCGAGCCGCCATGCCGTAGAGTGTCGCCGCGTTGTCCGCGCCGTAGACCGAAGGCGTGACAATGACCACCCGTTTGATCTTCAAGGCTGCATGGAGCTCAGCCATCTCATCTGGAAGCGCCGCTTCGGGCGTATACACCCGGCCTTCGAAATAGGGGTACTTCGCCGGGTCGCCATGGATATGGGTGTGGCAATCGCAGGCGTTGGGCGGGACCGCGAAATTCACAGCTGTCTTTGGCTGTGACGCCTTTGCCATTGCCATATGTGACCCCAAGGCAAGAGTGCCTGCCGTTCCTGCACCCCATGCCATAATATCGCGACGCGTGACCATACTGTCCTCCCGGATGACCACCTTCTTCGAGACGTAGGCGCTGGTGTGCTGAAATTGGCACATATTCCGTGTAAACGCCACGATTGATCAGCCAACGAGGCGCGTTCCGCCGCCAGACTGGTCGTGTCGGGCCGGTGGCAGAATTCTTCCAATTACTCAGTTTTTCTTAATGGAATTCAGCGAAAGTGAGCCTTCGGATCATCCAGGATGGGTTGAGATCGTTATTCACATGACAGCAAAGCGAATGCTCTCTTTTCGAACCTTGCTGACTGATGCAACCGTGTGGGTTGCACTGGGAATGGTGGCGGTGATGTGGGTTGCCATCGTTGTCACGCTGCGCGACGAGCGCCAGCAGGCCATCAGCGCTGCTGTCGATGAATCCAGCAAGTTGACGATCGCGCTTCAGGAACAAGCCGCAAACATGTTCGCTGATCTTGACCGTACCTTGAAATTGTCGCGGGCGCGGCTGCAATTGACGGCAACTTCGGAGGATCTGCGGCGTCTGTTGGCCGAGCCTGATCTTGCCGATCCGCGTGTCGAGTTCCTCGCTATTATCGATCTGCGTGGCTATGTCGTTGCCAGTAATGCGAAAAGTGATGCGGTCAAGCTCTATGCGGGCGATCGCGAACATGTCGCCTTTCATTTCACCACACCCGATGATGTGGCTTTCCTGGGCAAGCCAGTGATCGCCAGGGCGACGTCTCGGTTGGCCTTACCGATGACGCGAAAATTTTATGACGCCGACGGGAAATTTGGCGGTGTGATACTTGCCTCGATATCGCCCAACCGTGTTTCTGATTATTATGCCTCGCTTCTGACAAGCGAGGGAGTCGAGATCGCGCTGATGGGTTTTGACGGCGTCTATCGTGCTCGTGGCAGTCGAAGCAAAAGCTCGATCGGTGGCACGTCGCAGGATACCGCCCTGCTTGCGGCGGCAAAGCAATCGCCCGTTGGCGTGCTGATTGAACCTGCAACAGACAAGATTTCGGCAATGATTCACGCCTACCGCGTCATCGAACCGTTTCCGGTGTTTGTGTCAGTTACCGTTCGTGAAATGGATGCCCTGGCCGAGTACACCGCTCATGCACGAACGGCTACATTGTTTGGCGCCATCATGACGGCGGTCATTGTGCTGCTGGCGGTTTTGATCATGCGCAATCGTCGTCAGCTTGGCCGGACGATCAGCGTGCTTGAATCGAATAAACAGATGCTTGCCGAAAAGACCCAGCAATTATCCGTTACCCTCGATCACATGGAACGCGGGCTGATGATGGTTGATCGCGAAGGTATCGTGCGCGTCATCAATCGCCGTCTCGTGGAACTGATCGACCTGCCACCGCAGTTTCTGTCGCGGAAACTGCTCTATAGCGACGTCGTTGCGGATTTGATGGCCCGCCGCGATTTCGGCAACGATCTGGCTGCCGGTGAGTCGGGATTGCGCCAGGCGATGGATTTTGACACATCGAGCACGGTGCCGATCAAATATATTCGCCGCCGCAAGAATGGTCGCTACATCGAAGTCCAAAGCGAACCGATGCCGGAAGGTGGCTTTGTGCGCACATTTTCGGATATCACCGAACTTTGTCGCCGCGATGAAGCGATGAATGTCAGTGCAAGAAATCTTCATCGGTTTACCCAGATCGCAAGCCGTGATCTTCAGGAGCCGATGTATGATATCAGCAGCCAGGTTGCCCGCCTGAGGGAGGCATTCGAACGTCGTGACCGCAGCCACAGTGATCGCGCGATCAATCATTTGGCCGAATCTGCGCAGAAGGTTCGCGCTGTCGCCAATGACCTCGTCGACTATACCCAGCAATGTGTACGGACGCTTGAGACACGCTCGAGCGTGATTGGTGACATCATCGCGCAATCCTTTGGTCGCATGCGCCAGCGCTATCCTGACCAACCGGTCGAATTTGTCTCTCGTCTGCCGCGCATTGAAGTGAACTGCGATCCAGACGTGATCAGATGCGTTTTCGATTCACTGTTTGCCAACGCCTTTGCATTCCGCAACGGCAATCTACCGCTTGAGATCAAGGTATACGGCCAGTTCTGTTCGCAGAACGAATCGTATCAGCTGCATTTTCGTGACAATGGCAGCGGCTTCATGTCGAACGACCATGAGCGCATATTTGAACCCTTTGCGCGGCTCATGGGGCAAACCGGGCACGTCGACATGGGGATTGATCTGGCACTGGCGCAAGTCGGCGTGGAAAAGCATGGCTGGAAGATCACCGGAAACAGCGTCATCGACATGGGATCGACGTTCAGCATTCTGATTGCGCGCTGTGATCTGATCGAGGTTGACGGCGTGCGGCAGATGGGTGGTGGCGACGTTGCGCAGCTCGTGTCAGCGGCTGCCTGACGTCTGCAATCGCTCCAGCGCCTCATTGGCCTTCAGCCAGTCTTCCTCTGCTAATCCAAGTCCGAGGCCAGCGTTTTTGCGCAAGCGGGCGAGCTCACCCGCCTTCTTCGGGTCGCGGGCGTAAAGTTTGGGATCGGCCAGCAATGTGTCGATGGCGACAATGCGCTGGCGGGCTTGTTCGATTTCCTGTTCGAGGCGCTGGATCCGGGTGCGGGCGGCGGCGATTGCCTGCCGATCGGGCGCCGCCGGTTTGGCTGCAAGCTTGGCCGGTGCCTTGTCTTTGACGAGGCTGCCTGCCGCAGCCAGAACCTGGTCGCGATAATCATCAAGATCGCCGTCGAAGCGCGTCACCGTCCCGTTGCCAACCAGCCAGAGACGATCAACGCAGGCGTCCAGCAATGAGCGGTCATGGCTGATCAGGATCACAGCGCCTGAAAACTCGTTGATCGCCGTGACCAGCGCTTCGCGCGCCACCATATCGAGATGGTTGGTTGGCTCGTCGAGCACCAGCAGATGGGGCGAATAAAAGGCCGCGAGGTTGAGAAGCAGGCGCGCGCGCTCGCCGCCCGAGAGAGCGCCGACCGCCGTTTCCGCCCGGTCGACCGGGCGGAAACGGCGG
>JAKFVK010000049.1 GCA_021732205.1 Hyphomicrobiales bacterium
CCCAATCGCAAAAGCGGCTTTGACGCCAGACCCGTCCCCATGATCGACAGGCTGGCGATCAGAATCTGACCCGCCTGGCCACGCCGCGCAAGAAAGCGCGCGAGCCCGGTCAACCCGCTTTCACCCGGCGCGAATTCGAGCCTGGGCGTTGGCGCATCGCTCACTGTCTTGCAGGCACGCGCCAACCCCTGGGCGGCACGATCAAGCCCGCCACCCGGCGGGCCGGGTACAAAAAAATTGAGGACCTGCGGCACACCATCCGCCGCCGGCGAGGCACGCTGGGAGAACAGAAAGCCACCACCCGCCAGGCACCCGATCAGCGCGCGGCGTGTTGGCCGTAAATTTCTTCGACTGTCGAGCAGTTGCGAACGCTTCATGAAATGACTGGATATCTCAGACAGCACGCCTGGAACAGGGGGAATAATGCAGCACCAGTGCGCTTTTTTTGCCAGCAACCATCGCTTCAGGCCCACCCTTAATCACCGGTCATGACTGCCAGATATGTGGACCCCGGGGGGGATTGCACTTTATTCAAAAATTAACCAAATGAATTCATCACTTGTTGACAATAAACCTGGTGCCTGAATGAAATTCCTTCTCCGTTATGCGCTGGCGTTCGGCGCTCTGTCGCTGTCCCCTGCCCTTGCTGCCGATGTCGCCGGGCCCCGGCGAGGCGGCGCCGGTCGAACAACCGCAAGTGCCGGGAGATGACATCTTCGGCTTCACCAGCCCCTCTGATACCGGCAATGTCGGCGAAAAAAGTTTTTCGCTTGAAAGCACCACGCGCTTTGGCAAGGGCAACGGTCTTTACGTGACGCCGTCGGTCAAGATCGAATTTGGTTATGCGATTGCCGAAAATGTCTGGGTCGCCCTCTCGCCCTTCGTTACAAATTACCGCATCCGCGACGTTACCGGCATCGACAATCTAAGCCGCACTCGCTTCGATGGACTGTCGAGCGAGCTGATCTGGCGCTTTCTGCCACGCACACCTTATGGGCTTGCTGCCAGTTTTTCGCTTGAACCGCGCTGGGCGCAGCTTGATGGCGTCACTGGCCTTGGCGTCAATGCCCTGTCGGCAGAATTCAAATTCTATATCGATCAGGTGATCATCCCCGATCAGCTGTTCGCCGCCTTGAACCTCAACTATCAGCCTGGCGCCCAGCAGGCCAATGCTGCCGGCAGCCCATGGGTATCGGGCAGCGCCACCAACGTCTCGGCGGGTCTGACCTGGCAGATCACGCCCTTCCTCTTCGTGGGCGCTGAAGTGCGCTATCTCGGTGTTTTTGACGGCGCCTACCTCAACCGCACACTGGGCACCGCCCTTTTTGTCGGGCCTAACCTGACGGTGAAATTCAGCGAAAAAACTGCCCTCAATATTGCCTGGACGCCGCAAATTTCCGGTGATGCCAATGGCGTCGGCGGCAGGCTTGATCTGATAAACTTCGAGCGCCATCAGCTGCGCGTCAAATTCGCCTCTGCCTTCTGATTGCGCAGCGCTCATAGGGGGTGACAAGCACATCGCCCCTTGCCAAACCCTGCGCCACACGAAACTCTGCCTCCTGAAAACAAGGGGGAGCGTGATGCGCGACACATACGGATTTATCGGATTGGGCCGCATGGGCCGCGGCATGGCAACCAACATGCACCGCAAGGGCTTCGCACTGACAGTCTATGACGTCATGCCCGATGCTCTCGTGCCGGTGACGCAGCTGGGCGCCAAAGCAGCCGCCTCGGTTGCCGATATCGGCGAGGTATCTTCGCTCGTCTTCACCATGCTGCCCAATTCGCCCCAGGTTCACGACGTGGCCGAGGCCTTGGCCGGCACGATGAAACCCGGCAGCCTGGTCATCGACATGTCGACCATCGATCCGGCGGCGTCTGATCAGGTCGCTTCCCTTCTGGCGGAGAAAGGCATCGGTTTCGTCGATGCGCCGGTCGGTCGCCTTGCTGAACACGCCGACCGCGGCGAATGCCTGTTCATGGTCGGCGCCAGACCGACCGATTTCGCCCGCGTCAAGCCCATGCTGGACGCAATGGGCACAACCGTCATCCACTGCGGCGATGTCGGCACCGGCATCCGTACCAAGATCGTCAACAATTACGTGACAATCAGCCTGTGCCTGCTCAACAGCGAGGCGCTGATGCTCATGCAGCGTTTTGGCCTTGACCTTACCACCACCATGGATGTGCTGAACGGCACGACTGCCAATAATGGCCAGCTTAATCTCAATCTCGCGCGCAAAGTATTGCGCGATGATACCGTGCCGGGCTTCTCGATTGATCTGGCCCACAAGGATCTGGGCCTTGCAGTCCAGTCGGCTCACGAACTGAAACTGCCGCTGTCGATCGGCGTTGCCGCACGCGAAACCTTCAATCTGGCGCGCGCGGCGGGTTTTGGCACGAAGGATTTTTCAGCCGTGCTTGACCATCTGTGCCAGCAGGCGGGTATCGCCCCGCCCCGCCTCCCGAAAGGCTGATCCCTCAGCGCGCTGGAAGAAAGGGCTGACCGAGACAGGCCGGCGCCCGTGACGATCCGCGCGGCAGCCGGGACAGGGCGAACAGGACGATGATCGTCGTCAGATATGGCAGCGCCGCCAGCGCCTGCGCCGGAACGCCGAGGCCGAAGCCCTGCGCATGGAGTTGCAGGATGCTGACGCCGCCGAAAATATAGGCGCCGATCACCGCACGCCCGGCACGCCAGGACGCAAAGACGACAATGGCCAGAGCAATCCACCCCCGCCCCGCTGTCATGCCGGGCGTCCAGAACGGGGTGTAGACGAGCGACAGATAGGCGCCGGCAAGCCCGGCACAGGCGCCGCCGAAAAGAATGGCCAGCAGCCTCACCTGGCGCACATTGTGGCCAAGCGCATGGGCGGAATGATGGTTCTCGCCAACCGCCCTCAGGATAAGGCCGGCGCGTGTTCGACTGATGATGAGCGCAACCGCCACCACGAGCGCGAAGGCAATGTAAACCAGAGGATCCTGGCCAAAGATCACGCGACCGAAAAACGGCAGATCGCTGAGGTAAGGGAGATAGAGGTGCGCCATCGCCTCGCGCTTGGCGCCGACAAACGGAAAGCCGACGAGGCCCGATAATCCCAGCCCGAAAATCGTCAATGCCAGACCGGATGCCACCTGATTGGCGGCCAGCCCCAGCACGAGTGCGGCAAAGAGCAGCGACATCGCCATGCCGGCGAAGAGCCCGGCCATGACGCCAAGGAGGGATGAACCGGTGAGGATCGCCACGGCAAAACCACTTGCCGCGCCCATGATCATCATCCCCTCGACACCGAGATTGAGGACGCCGGAGCGCTCGACCACCACTTCGCCGATGGCAGCCAGCAATAGCGGCGTGGCGGCGGTGATGATGGTCAGCAGGATCGCTTCAAAGATCATCATGCGGGAGCCCCTTCACGCGTGACCCTGAGCCGGTAGAGAATGAGAGTATCGCAGGCGAGCACGAAAAACAGCAGCAAGCCCTGAAACACGCGCGTCACATCAAGCGGCAGGCGCAGCGCAATCTGTGCGTTCTCGCCACCAATGAAGGTGAGCGCCAGAAAGAAGCCAGCGATGAGAATACCGAACGGATTAAGCCTGCCGAGGAAGGCGACGATGATGGCGGTAAAGCCATAGCCGGGTGAGATGGTGGGTTGGAGATTTCCAATCGGTCCCGCCACTTCGATGATGCCGGCGAGCCCGGCAAGAGCACCCGACAGCGCAAAGACAAAAAGCGTCAGGCGCTTGTCGTCAAAGCCGCCAAAGCGCGCAGCGCGCGGCGCTTCACCGACGAGGCGGATTTCAAAGCCTTTGAGCGTGCGCGCCAGCATGAAGGCAAGCAGCGCAACGGCAAGCAGCATGAGAAAAAAACCGGGATGGAGCCGCCCCGTCTCACTGAGACCCGGCAACCGCGCTTCAAAACCGAAACTGACGGAGGTTGGAAAATTGAAACCCTTGGGATCGCGCCACGGCCCGCGGACCAGATAATCGAGCAGCAGATCGGCCACATAAACCAGCATCAGACTGGTCAAGATTTCCGACACTCCGAAGCGCGCCTTCAGGACCGCCGGTATAAGCCCATA
The DNA here is from genome assembly GCA_021732205.1 of Hyphomicrobiales bacterium. Classification (GTDB taxonomy): domain Bacteria; phylum Pseudomonadota; class Alphaproteobacteria; order Rhizobiales; family UBA4765; genus Raskinella. The sequence continues at coordinate 4,080 of JAKFVK010000049.1, forward strand.
GGCAGCGCCCCCAAGCACACCCGCCGCAAGCATCAGCCAGACAATATAACTGCCATGTCCTTGCCCGTGGGTAGCAATCGCCACCGCACTCCCCGCCACTGCGCCCATGACAAGCTGGCCTTCGGCGCCGATATTCCAATTGTTGGAGAGGTAGCAGGGCGCCAGCCCAAGGGCGATGAGGATGAGCGGGGCTGCCTTGACGGTCAATTCCTCGAGTGCCCACAGATCGGCAAGCGGCGACAGGAAATAGACAGTGAGTGCGGCAAGCGGGGGTATGCCGATCAGTGAGAAAAGGAGGGCGCCAAAAACAAGCGTCAGTACCACCGCAAGGGTCGGCGAAGCCAGGCTCGCCCATATCCCGGCCTGCGTCCGGCGCTCAAGCGTGAGGCGCATGGGCCACCTCCCGCATCGCTTCGCCCATCATCAGGCCGATGCTTTCACGTGTCTGCTGGCCACGCGGCAAGGCCGGGCTCAGACGCCCGCGTGACAACACGGCGATCCGGTCACTGAGTTCGAAGAGTTCATCAAGGTCCTGACTGATGACGAGGACCGCCGCGCCTTGCTCGGCAAGATCAACCAGGGATTGCCGCAGAAACGCCGCCGCACCCGCATCCACACCCCAGGTGGGTTGTGCAACGATCACCAGCCGGGGCGCTCCCATGATATCGCGGCCGACAATGAATTTCTGAAGATTACCGCCCGACAAGGCGCGCGCCGGCGGATCGGCCTCACCAGCACGGACATCGAAGCGTTGGCGGATTGCCGCCAGGCAATCGCGCAGCGCAGAGCGGTCGAGCACGCCCCTGCGGACAAATCCCTGTTTGCCATGTTGCGAGACAAGGACATTCTCGGACAAGGTGAAGCCGGGAGCTGCGCCATGCCCCAGGCGCTCCTCGGGGATGAAGGCCGCTCCATATTCCCGCCGCGCGACAATACCTTTCGCACCCACCGCCTGCCCATCGATGCAGACCGCCTCGGGCAAGCTTGATACCTCGCCACTGAGGGCTGAAAAAAGTTCGTCCTGCCCATTGCCGGCAACACCGGCTATGCCCACGATCTCACCCGCGCGCACGCTGAAGCTGACATCGGCAAGGCTCGTGCCGTGAGGGTCCGGCGACGCACGGTTCAACTGCCTCACACCCAGACGCTCCGCGCCATCCCCGCGATGCGGCTTGACCTGCACGTCGTGAATGTCTTCCCCCACCATCATCCGCGCCAGCGACGCCGCGCTTTCCCGCGATGGATCACAGCTCGCCACCTTGCGCCCATGGCGCAGGACGGTGGCACTGCGGCACAACACACGGACTTCCTCAAGCTTGTGGGAAATGTAAAGGACAGAGCGTCCTTCGCCACGGATAGCTTCAAGTGTGCGGAAAAGGCCGCTTGTTTCGGTGGGGCTCAACACCGATGTCGGCTCATCAAGGATCAGCAGTTTCGGATTTTGCATCAGGCAGCGCACGATCTCGATGCGCTGGCGCTCGCCAACCGACAGACGCCACACCTCGCGCCCCGGCTCAAGATCAAGCCCGTAATCGCGTGATACACGATAGACCCGCTCGCTCAGCGCCGCCAGCGGTTCAGGTGGCAACGCCAGCGCCACGTTCTCGACAACCGACAACGTGTCAAACAGCGAGAAATGCTGAAACACCATGGCAATGCCATGGTGACGCGCCTCGGCCGGGCCGGAGAGAACAAGCGGCGCACCCCGCCACATGATTTGCCCGCTGTCAGGCGCGATCAGACCATAGAGAATCTTGACCAGCGTCGATTTGCCCGCTCCGTTCTCGCCCAGCAGCGCATGAATTTCACCCGGCCTGATCACCAGATCGATGGCGTCGTTGGCAAGCAGGCTGCCGTAGCGCTTGGAGATGGCGCTTGCCGCCAGAAGCGGCTGATCCCCCGAGTCTTGTGTGCCCACGCCCGTCATCAATAGTCGACCCGGTCAGGTTTGGCGTGCCATGCGGCAAACACATCGACCGCTTCCTGCAACGGCAGGTGGAGGGTCGGTAGCGCGCGTGCCACAACCGGCTTGGGGATTTCATCATAGAGATAGGCATCGTCAAATCCAACCTTCGCCGCATCGACCCGATCGGCTGCAAAAACGATACGCGCCACCCGCGCCCAATAGGCTGCCGCCAGACACATCGGGCAGGGCTCACAGCTTGAATAAAGGGTTGCGCCCTGAAGCTGGAACGATGACACCGCTTCGCACGCCTTGCGAATGGCCCGCACCTCGGCATGCGCGGTCGGATCATTGCTTGAGGTCACCTCGTTCCAGCCTTCCGCCAGAACTTTTCCCTCGCGCACCACCAGCGCGCCAAACGGTCCGCCCACATTGGCAAGCATCCGTGTGCGGCTGAGATCCACCGCACGCAGCAGGAAAGTCCGGTCATCGAGGCTCATGATTGATGTTCCACTTGGAGGGTAAAATCGGGCAGCATCCGGGAGGCAGCACCATCATCACCAACGGCGGCTTGCCGGGCCTCGTGCTGCTGCAGAAGCTGCAAGGCGATGCCGGTTGCGATAACGGCCGGGGACTTGCTGCGCAGGCCGCCAACGCCGATCGGACAGGTGAGCGCACCGATCTGCGATGGCGAAAGCCCGGCGGCTGTCAGCCTGTGGCAAAAGCGCGCCCGCTTGCTCGCCGAGCCGATGAGACCGACAAATGCAAGATCAGGCCGCGACAACGCCCGGTGCACGATATGCAGGTCAAGCGCGTGATCATGCGTCATGACGACAACGAGGCCGCCCGGCGCAATCGCCGCAACTGCCGTGTCGATATCGCCCAACCGGCTGCAAACCGTATGTTCCGGAACATGACTTGGAAACGCTCCGTCGCGCCCGTCCATCCAGCGCACGTGAAACGGCAGCGGCGCCAGCGCCAGAACCAATGCCCGCCCGATATGCCCGGCCCCGAACACCGCCACCTGACCATGCCTTGCGCTCGCTGACGCCGCACGCTGTTGTATCGTCGCCTGATCATGTTGGTCGAGGATGGCGATCCGCACCCTCACGCGCCCGCCGCAGCACTGCCCGAGATCAGGCCCCAGTACATAGTCGCTCTCGCCCAACCTTTGCTCACTGGCCAGAAGTCGGCGTGCGTCAGCCAGCACCTGCCACTCGAGCGCACCGCCGCCGATCGTGCCGCTGAACACACCATCTTCGCGGACAGCCATCACCGTACCAACCTCGCGCGGAGCTGATCCTTCGACCCGCACGATCTCCACCATCGCCGCCCGGCCGTGGCTGTCGATGAACCCACCGCAGGCTGCCCATGGTGTCATGGCCGCTCACCGCCCCGACGCCTGATCGCCTTGAGGGCGGTGAGAATAGCCTCGGGTGTTGCCGGCGCATTCAACCCCACCTGATCGCCCGGTGCTACGGCGTGAATGGCATCGGCAATCGCCGACCACACGGAAATCGCCAGCATGAGTGGCGGTTCGCCAACCGCCTTGGAGCGATAGATCGTCTCCTGCCGGTTGGGGCTTTGCCACAGGGCGACACGAAAATCCTCCGGCACATCGGATGCCACCGGTATCTTGTAGGTCGATGGTGCATGGGTGCGCAGGTGCCCTGCCTCGTCGAACACCAGCTCCTCGGTCGTCAGCCAGCCCATGCCCTGCACAAAGCCGCCCTCGATCTGGCCGATATCGATGGCAGGATTAAGCGACTGACCGACATCATGGAGAATATCAACGCGCCTTAACTGCATCTCACCCGTGGTGGTATCAATTTCGACCTCGCTGCAGGCAGCCCCATAGGCGAAATAGTAGAACGGGCGGCCGCTTCTGGCGGCACGGTCCCAATGAATGTCGGGCGTCCGGTAAAAGCCGGTTGATGACAGGGAAATACGTGCCCTGACCGCTTCCCTCGCCACGTCGCCAAAGGACAGGCGCTCAGTGCCGATCACCACCTGCCCGTCAACGAAGCGAATGTCCGCGGCTGGCACCTGGTAGCGCTCGCTACAATAATCCACCAGCCGCGCCTTGATGGTGCGCGCTGCTTCGCGCGCTGCCATGGCGTTGAGATCACTGCCGGCAGACGCAGCCGTTGGCCCGGTATTGGGCACCTTCGCAGTCGTTGTCGCGGTTATCCTGATCGCCTCAAGCGGCAGCGCGAATTCATCTGCCACCACCTGCGCCACCTTGACGTAAAGCCCCTGCCCCATCTCGGTGCCACCATGATTAAGCGCCACCGAGCCGTCGGCATAGATGTGGACCAGCGCGCCCGCCTGATTAAGGTGAATGAGGGTGAACGAGATGCCGAATTTGACCGGCGTCAACGCCAGCCCGCGCTTCAGCACCGGCGAGGCTGCATTGTAAGCGCTGATCGCGCTGCGGCGCTGGCGGTAATCGCTGGAGCGCTCGAGCGCCTCGACGAGCTCTGGCAGGATATTGTCGTCAATGTCCATACCATAGGGCGTCGTGAGCCCTGTTGCGCCGTAAAGATTGCGCTTGCGGATGTCGAGCGGGTCACAGCCAAGATGCCAGGCAATCGCATCAATGACACGCTCGACTGCCACCATGCCCTGCGGCCCCCCAAAACCGCGGAAAGCCGTATTGGACACCGTATTGGTACGCAGCCTGGTCGAGACAAGGTCGCAAGCCGGCAGGTAATAAGCATTATCGGCATGAAAAAGCGTGCGATCGCAAACGCCAAGCGACAGGTCGGCGGAATAGCCGCAACGCATGGCAAAGTGCGAGGCAAGCGCGCCAATCCGTCCCTCGCCGTCAAAACCAACCTCATAGTCGACAAGGCAATCATGGCGCTTGCCGGTAAGCATCATGTCGTCGTCGCGATCAAGCCTGATCTTGCAGGCTGCCCCCATATGGTGCGCCGCGATGGCTGCGATCGCCGCCCACTGGCTTGCCTGGCTTTCCTTGCCGCCAAAGCCGCCACCCATGCGCCTGACTTCACACTGCACCGCATGCGAAGCAACGCCAAGCGCACGCGCCACGATATGCTGCACTTCGCTAGGGTGCTGGGTGGAGGAATGCACCAGCATGTCACCGCCTTCGCCTGGAATGGCGAGAGCTGCCTGGCCTTCGAGATAGAAATGCTCCTGACCGCCAATGGCGATGCGCCCGTTGAGACGATGCGCCGCCGCAGCCAAACCGAGCGTCACATCGCCGCGCTGGAAGGCGTAATCGGGCATCAGCCGCGCATCAGCGGCCAATGCAGCCGCAGCATCAACAAGAGGCACCTCAGGCGCGATGTCAATCAGCGCGCGCCGTGCTGCCTGCCGCGCCAGAAGATGGCTGGTGGCGATCACTGCGCCCACCACCTGTCCATGGAACGAAATGGTATCACCCGCAAAAATCGGATCGATATCAAAATCGACTGGCGAGCAATCATTTCGGCCTGGAATATCGGTGGCCGTCAGCACAGCGACAACGCCCTCACTGGCCCGCACACTCTCCACATCAAGCGATCGTAACCGCCCGCGCGCGCTCACTGCCATGATCGGCGCCACATGAAACGTCACTGCCGGCTCGGGCAAGTCGTCAATGTAAAGCGCCTTGCCGCTGACATGGCCGCGCGCGCTGTCATGGGCAATCGCCTGGCCGACGACCAAGCCGCTATCTGTATCGCCGAGTTTTGAGCGCGCGGAAAAATTCATGCCGGCGCCTCCGCGCGGCTTGCAATGCTGCGCCGCCCGATCAGACGATCACTGTCACCGCGTCGTCCCGCCATCTCATCCAGCGCCTTTAGCAGCAGAGCCTTCGCCACATCGAGGCGATAGGCCGCACTGGCACGCATGTCGCTGAGCGGCATGAAGTCATGCGCCAGCGTTTCCGCACCTGTTCGCAAACCCTGCCCATCATCGAGGCTCAAGCCGGTCAGGACCCGCTCGGTTGCCACCGCGCGCTGCGGCACGCCAGCCATGCCTCCGTAAGCGATACGCGCGCCAGCAATCCGCCTGTTCGTGATCGTGACATGGAACGCCCCCATCACGGCGGATATATCCTCATCCACGCGCTTGCTGACCTTGAAGCAGCGGAACCGCTCATCAGGCGACATGCGGGGAATGGTAATGGCGGTCAGGATCTCGCCAGGCGCACGATCCTGCCGGCCATAGGCGATAAAAAAAAGTTCAAGCGGTAATTGTCTGACAATATCACCCAATCGCAGTTCGATCGTGGCGCCAAGGGCGATCAGCGCCGGCGCAAGATCTCCGATCGGCGAGCCATTGGCGATATTGCCACCAATCGTTGCGCTATTGCGAATTTGCGTTGAGGCAAAGCGCTGCATCAACGCGCCAAGATCAGGGTCGATGGCAGCCAGATGCGCCCATGCCTCGCTCAGCCGCACGCAAGCGCCCATCCGCAGCCCATCGCCATCCGCCGCGATGCCTCGCATGTCCTCGATACGTCCGAGCCAGATGATGCGGCGAAGCAGTTGCAACCGCTTGGTGACCCACAGCCCGACATCACTGGCGCCGGCCAACAGCGTGGCGGTCGGAACACGAGATGCAAGAGCAGTCGCGCTGGCAAGTGTGGCTGGTGCGGCGAAGAACTGTGTCTCATCGCCCACCACAACGTCGGCTCCGTCGTCAAGCGCTGCCAGCGCGGCTATGACGTCGCCGCTTGCGGCCGTGAACTGGTCGATCATTGGCTGAGTGCAAAGCTCCAGTGCCGCATCGACAATCGGACGATAGCCGGTGCAGCGACACAGATTGCCAGCCAGCCGCTCATTGATCACTTCACGCGTCAGCGGCGACGGATTGTCATGAGTGAGCGCCAGCAGGCTCATGACAATTCCAGGCGTGCAGAAACCGCATTGCGAGCCATGATACTTCACCATCGCGCTCTGCACCGGATGAAGCGTGTCACCCTGCGCCAAATCCTCGACCGTGATCAGCTCCGCCCCGTCGATCTGGCCAAGCAGCGTGACGCAGGCATTGACCGCACGGCGCACCAGCCGCCCCTGTTCGAGCCGCCCGAGCACCACCGTGCAGGCGCCACAATCGCCCTCATTGCACCCTTCCTTGGTGCCGATGAGGCGCTGCTGGACACGCAGCCAGTCAAGGAGCGTAATGTCGGGGCGCGGCAGGTGGCAGGCCACCACCCGACCACGATGGAGGAAACGGATCTCGTTGCGCATTCCGCTCATCGGCTGGCGATCCACGCCGCCAGCATCTGCCGCTCCTCGACCGTCACCTCGCTGATATTGTTGGGCGGCATGGCGCGCGTGAGCACACTTTGCACATAAATCTGCCGGGCGTGCCGGGCAATCTCCGCCGGCGTATCAAGGCGCACCGCCTTGGGCGCCACGACCATCCCCGGCCACAACGGCTCGGCCCCGTGACACATGGCGCAACGGGTCTGGATGATGGCCACCGCCTCGATGAAAAGCGGGTTTTGCTCGTCATCGGCGCCCGCCCGCTCATCGCTTGCCGCTTTCAATGGCCCGGCCAGGCTGAGGGCAATCGCCATCGCCATCGCCAATGCCGCCACGCCCCATGCCCACCAAGGCTGCCGACGCCCGGCATGACCCTCATTGAAAAAATGGCGGATGGCCGTGCCGGCGATAATCACAAAGCCTACAACGAGCGCCGCATAGGGGGAGGAATAGCTGAGCGGTGAATGCGAGGACAGCATCAGGAAGACAACGGGGAGCGTCAGGTAATTGTTATGCAGGCTGCGCTGTTTGGCTGCGTTTCCATATCTCGCATCAGGCACCCGGCCGGCCATGAGATCGGCGATGACAATGCGCTGGTTGGGGATGATGACAAGCATCACCGACAGCGACATGATGGTACCGATCAGTGCGCCCGCATGGATGAAGGCGCCGCGCGGGCCGAATACCTGCTGGTAGCCGTAGGCAGCCGCGACAAGCGCAACCAGTCCGATGAGGGCCAGCGCCGTGTCATTGCCACGCCACAATCGGCACAGGCGATCATAAATGACATAGCCGACGATAAGCGACCCGAAGCCGATCACCACAGCCAGCCACGGGCTTATGCTGCGCACCGACGGGTCGATCAGGAACAGATCTGCCTGCAGATAATAGATCCAGCCCAGCAGCGCCCAGCCCGAGAACAGCGTCGCATAGCTCTCCCATTTGAACCAGGTGAGGTGAGCGGGCAGTTCCGGCGGGGCCACGTTATATTTCTGCATGCGGTAAAACCCGCCGCCATGCACCTGCCATGCTTCGCCTGATACGCCCTCGGGCAGGCCATCACGCTGGCGCAGGCTCAGATCAAGGGCGATGAAATAAAAGGACGAGCCGATCCAGGCGATGCCGGCGATGACGTGCAGCCAGCGCAGCAGCAAGCCACCCCATTCCAAAGTGATCGCCGTCGCCTGTTCCATCATCACCGCCACATCGCCAACGTCCGAAGGACTGGAAGATCATGATCCCATCTTTATGCCGGACAAGATCATTAGCAAGGAGGTCTGCCTGCTGTTCACGAGAAGATTCTGTTTGAAATCCGCAAAATCCTCACGCATGGAGACAGTCTGAGCACGGGAGCATCACATGGGGCGCCTGACGACGCATGTCCTCGACACCGCCGGTGGTTGCCCGGCCGCAGGTGTCGTTGTCGAACTTTACGCAGTTGACGCCGCTGGCGT
>JAKFVK010000074.1 GCA_021732205.1 Hyphomicrobiales bacterium
GAACGGCTCGCCGCTCAAAACAAAAGTCGGCACGCCCCAATGGCCAGCCGCGCGGAGCGCTGCATCATTGTCGGCAAGTATCTGCTCATGGCGCTCGGGCTCGGCGAGGATTGCCGCGTCAAGGCGGGCAAGATCGAGCCCGGCGCGCTGTGCGGCTTTGGCCAGGTGATCGCCCTCGTGCCAGTTATCCGTCCTGCCCTCCCACAGAAGCCGCGACACCTCATCAGCGAAAGCCATGCCGCGGCCTGCCTGAACGGCCGCAATGCCAAGCCGGCTGAGGCGCAGCATCAGCGGCTGCTCGGGCGCAATCTCCAGCGTCTCCATATTCTGGATGATCGGGTCAGGCACCGGGCGGCGGAATGGCAGGCCGAGATATTCGGCCATGCGGATGCAGTCGCGCACGAAGTATGGCCGCGACAGCGGGTTCATGGCACGGAAATAGGCGGGGTTGCGGATCGCGGCGGGATGAACAACGCGTAGCGCGAGCGCTACATCATAGTCGCGCGCCAGTGCCAGCGCCCGTTTGGTGATGAAATAGGAATAGGGGCTGCGAAACGACCAATAGAGATCAAGCTGCAAAGTCATCTTGTTCCTCCCTGCCCCGGCATGCTTAGCATAGCCTCGAACAAATCGAGGAAGCGAGAACCAAGATGGCAACCAATCGTGTGTATCGGATCGCCGTCATCCCGGGGGATGGCATCGGCAAGGAGGTGGTGCCGGAAGGGGTTCGCATTCTGGAGAAGGTCGCGAAGACCTTCGGCTTCGAGCTGAAACTCGACTGGTTTGATTTCGCCTCCTGCGATTATTACGCCAGGCATGGGCGTATGATGCCGGAGGACTGGAAAGCCCAGATCGGGCGCCATGATGCGATTTTCTTTGGCGCTGTCGGGTGGCCGGCAACCGTGCCTGACCATATTTCACTGTGGGGCTCGCTCATTCTCTTCCGGCGTGAATTTGATCAATACGTCAATCTGCGCCCGGTGCGCCTGATGCCGGGCGTCAACTCGCCGCTCTCGGGCCGCAAGCCCGGCGATATCGATTTCTATGTGGTGCGCGAGAATACCGAGGGGGAATATTCCTCGATCGGCGGGCGCATGTTCCCTGATACGGCGCGCGAATTCGTGGTGCAGGAAACGGTGATGACGCGCCACGGCGTGGACCGGGTCCTGAAATATGCGTTTGAACTGGCCCGGCGGCGCGGCAAGAAGCATCTGACGTCGGCCACCAAATCAAACGGCATCTCGATCACCATGCCCTATTGGGACGAGCGGGTGGAGGCGATGGCGAAGAACTACCCCGATATCCGCACCGACCGCTTCCACATCGATATTCTGAGCGCCCATTTTGTCCTGCATCCGGACTGGTTCGATGTGGTGGTGGCCTCGAACCTCTTTGGCGATATTCTGTCTGATCTCGGGCCGGCCTGTACGGGAACAATCGGCATCGCACCGTCTGGCAACATCAATCCGGAGCGTGATTTTCCTTCTACCTTCGAACCGGTCCATGGCTCGGCGCCCGATATCGCCGGCAAGGGCATCGCCAATCCGATCGGCCAGATCTGGTCGGCTGCCATGATGCTCGACCATCTGGGCGAGCGCGAGGCAGCGCAGGCAATCGAGGCTGCGATTGAGCGGGTGCTTGCTGATCCGGCGCGGCGCACCGGCGATCTCGGCGGCAAGGCCAATACGCTTTCCTGCGGCAAGGCGGTGGAGAGCGAGCTGTGAGCGGGCATATCCTTTTCTCGGTCGAGGGCGCGGTAGCCACCCTCACCATCAACCGCCCGCAAGCGCGCAATGCGTTCACGCTTGATATGTACCGCGAGCTTAAGCAGCGCGTCGACATGGCAAGCGCCGATCATCAGCTGCGCGCGCTCATCCTCACCGGCGCCGGCAACGAGGCGTTTGCAGCCGGGACGGACATCAGCGAATTCCGCTCGTTTGCCTCGCCCGACGATGCGGTTGCCTATGAGGATTTCATCGACGAGGTGTTGGGCAGCATAGAGCGTTGTCGCCTGCCGACGATCGCCGTCATCGCTGGCGCCTGCACCGGCGGCGGGGCAGCGATTGCGGCGCGCTGCGACATGCGGATTGCCGGCGACAATCTGCGCTTCGGCTTTCCCATCGCCCGCACGCTTGGCAATTGCCTGTCGGCTGAAAATCTCGGACAATTGGCGAACCTTGTCGGACCCCAGCGGGTCATTGACATGATCTTCACCGCCCGCCTGATCGAAGCGCCAGAGGCTTTGTCGATAGGGCTCGTCAGCGAGGTCTTGGCCAAAGAGGATCTCGCCCGGCGTGGCAAGGCACTCGCGACGCGAATTGCCCAGCATGCGCCGCTGACGCTTTATGCCACGAAGGAGGGGCTGCGTCGCGTCCGCGTCGGCAAGGGCATCTCAGAGCGTGATCTGGTGCGCCTGTGCTATGGCAGCAGCGATTTTCGCGAAGGCATGGACGCTTTTCTTACCAAGCGAGCAGCACATTGGCAGGGGCGGTGATCAACCGCAGACGAATTGATTCTGGCAATTTGCCACATCCAACTTTCGCTGCCACCACCACCGGCGGACGCCAAACTGTGTTGAATGTGTGACAGTCGCAATGAAAACGTAAAAGCACATATCTGTGAACGCCAAACCGCCGGAACACGGCACATATCGATGATTTCGAGAAAATCAGGTGATTTTCTATTTGCCGGTCCACAACTGAGAGATAACTGAGGTTTTATTGGTCCGAAATTCTTCTTTTGTGCGTTTCTGACGTGATTTTTGCCAGGAACACCGCATTGATTTCCCTTAAGGAAGATTAAAAAACGGTGACTTGTGCGGTGCTGAGATAGTTCCTAGCCTCGTTTCCGGGTCGAGCAATCAACCTGAAAATTGGTTCCTCCGACGAGGCAGGGAGTTGAAATATGACAGGATTGAGGTCAGACGCGGGTCATCGCTCGCGGACTGTTGAAGCCAGGAAGAAAATGATTTTGCAATGCCGGTCGGCATGGATGGCGAGCGCTGTCGCGGCTGCCATCATTGCTCTGCCCGGCAGTCTGGCAGGCGCCAGCCAGGCGCGCGCAGCAACGACGCAGGAAGAGTTGGTCAAACTGCTCAAAGAGCAAAGCGCCGAACTGAAGAAGCTGAAACAGGAAGTCGATGCGCTGAAGAAGCAGCGCGCCGCACCGCAGGTGGCGGCGCCGGCACGCAGCGGCGCCCCGCATGGCGGCCGGACCAGCGATGGATTTGTGTCGAAGTCTGAAGGGCCCGACAGCTTCGTTGGCACGCTGCTCGATCGTTTCGTTGAAAGAGGCACGCGTCCAAAGAGCTGGCGTCTGCCGGGCACTGACGTTGATCTGAGCATCAACGGCTTCGCCAAGCTCGATTTTATCTCTCGACTCAAGGGTGAATTCAACGGCACGCTTGATACTTTGCCAACCAATGCAATCGCCATTGACTCACGCGGCACAGCCCCGGCAAACCGCTTTCACGCTCGTGAAAGCCGTATCGGCTTTGTCGCCACCAAGCAGACAGATTTCGGCCTGGCCAATGTTCAGGTCGAAGCTGACTTCTTCGGTGCTCTGGGCAATCAGCTCGTGTCGAATTCGGAAAACTTCCGCCTGCGTCACGCCAAGGTCGAGATCGGTCCATTGCTGGCCGGTCAGTTCTGGGGCACCTTCGCGGATCCCAGCTCGATCGCTGAAACCCTCGACTTCCTGGGCGCGCCTGGCTACACCTTTATCCGTCAGGCACAGATCCGCTACACGCACACATTTTCCAAGGGCGTGACCCTGGCGTTCGCTGCGGAAAACCCTGAAACCAGCATCGTTGTTAACAACAATGTTGCTCCGATCAACGGCATCAACCAGAACGTGACTGTCGTTCAGACCCGCGACAATAACATTCCGGATTTCGTTATTCGCGGGCGCGTGGAAGATTCATGGGGCCATGTGCAGCTTGGGCTTCTGTTGCGCAGTATTTCGGGTGAGAATTTTGCCGGCGGCAACCTTCTTCCCACCCTTGCTATCGGTTCCAATCCTAACATCGCCCCCACCGGTACGGGTCGCGGCAATGGCTTTGGGGTCGCAGGCAGCATCCATGCGAAAATCAATCTTCCTGGTCTCGGCTCGAAGGAATCGGCACGCACCGATTTCATCGCGTTCCAGTTCCTCTACGGTTCCGGCCTTGGCCGTTATCTGCAGGACTCGGCTGGCGTGAGTGGCGAAGCCACGATCAATCCGATCACGGGGCGGCTTGAATTGCTCACCTCCTATGGTGGTTACGTGACCTTCCAGCACCAGTGGTCCGAGAATCTGCGGTCGAACTTTACCTTCTCGCTCGCCGAATATGAGAACCCTGCCTACCTCAACCGTAATGCCTATCGCGGAGCGACTTACGCTGCCGGTAACATTATCTGGACGGTGGTCAAGGATTTCGATCTGGGTGCTGAACTCCAATATGGTGAGCGCATCAATCAGAGCGGTCGCCGCGGCGACGTGCTGCATGTACAAACCTCGGCGAAGTTCAGCTTCTGAACGGTTGCCTATGGTTTAAATTCAACCGGCGGAGGAAACTCCGCCGGTTTTTTGTGTAAGCCGTGGCCCAGCGTCGCCTGCACCATTACAGGCCACTTTCGACGATCAGATAACGCCTTTGGCCGTCAAGGCAGCCATTTCTTGGTCGTCCAATCCCAGTTCGCCCACCAATATGTCGTGGTTGGCGGCCCCCAGCGCTCCGCCCGGAAAGCGGATTCTGCCCGGCGTTTGCGACAGGCGCGGCATGACGCCTGGCATTGCCAAGCTGCCGATCCCTTCCACCTCGATCTCAACGATCGCCTGCCTTTCGCGGAAATGCGGGTCGGCGGCGACGTCCGCAGCATCGTAAATCGGCCCGCAGGGAACGTCGGCTGCAATCAACCGCTCAAGCAGCTCTTCGCGCGTCAGCGTTGCGGTCCAGCCGCCAATCAGGGCATCGAGCACCGCCTGATGCTCGCCACGCGCCTCGTGATGGGAAAAGCGCGGATCATCGCCAAGCGCCGGTTGCCCCATGGCGGTGGCCAGACGCCTGAACAGCGGATCAGAATTGGCGGCAATGACGATCCATGTTGTGTCAGCACAAGGGTAGATGTTGGAAGGCGCAAAGCCTGGTGCCGCCAGGCCCGATCTCTCCCTGACCTTGCCGGTCGCGCTCCACTCAGGGATGATGCCTTCACTGATGCCCAGCGCAGCCTCTGTGAGCGCAACATCGATCACCTGTCCCTGACCTGTCTGGTCGCGAACACGAAGCGCGGCAAGGACGCCAAGCGCCGCATAAAGGCCGGCAACGCTGTCGGCCAGCGACAGGCCGGAGCGCGTTGGCGGGCGGTCGGGATAGCCGCTGATGATCCGCAGGCCTGCCATGGCTTCGGCGACCGCGGCAAAACCGGGGCGCGCCGCATAAGGCCCCGTCTGCCCAAATCCTGACACGCGGGCGATGATCAGCCGCTGATTGTCAGCATGCAGCAATTCGGGGGCGAGGCCAAAGCTTTCAAGCGTTCCGGGCTTGAAATTCTCGATCAGCACATCAGCGCTGGCGATCACCCGCCGCGCCAGCGCCGCGCCTTCGGCCTGACGCAGATCGATCGACAAAGAGCGCTTGTTGCGGGCCATCATCGGCCACCACAGTGATTTGCCGTCTTTCCTGGCGACCCCCCAGCGGCGCAGCGGGTCGCCCTGCCCTGGTGCTTCGATCTTGAGAATATCAGCCCCAAGGTCACCCAGAAGCTGGCCGCAGAAGGGACCGGCGATGAAAGCACCCAGCTCGACGATACGGATGCCATCCAGCGGCGCGCTCAAGCCGCTGGTCGCCGGTGCATGGGGCGGATCATCTGCCATCGACCATCATCGTCCTTTTGTTATTCGCTGATACGGCGAACCCGGCTGATCGTTTTTTTGGTTTTCAGCTGAGCGATGATGGCGTTGAGGTGCTTGAGGTCCCAGACCTCGATCTCAATCGCGATATCGGTTGATTCAGGCGAGCGGCGCGACATTTTCAGATTATCGATGTTGCCGTCATTTTCGGCGATCACCTGCGTCACCTGCGCCAGGCTGCCGGGTTCGTTGATGGTCGTGAGTTCAAGGCGCGCGGGAAAACGCATGTCCTGATCAGCATCAAGGTTCCACTGCACATCGAGCCAGCGCTCCGGCTGATCCTCGAACGCCTTCAAGGCGGCGGCGTGGATGGGGTAGATGACGATGCCCTCATCAGGCATCAAAATGCCGACGATGCGGTCCCCTGGCAGGGCGCCGCCATTTGGTGAAAAGCGGATCGGCAGATCGGATTTCAGACCGCGTATCGGCAATGCCGAGCCGTTTTTGGCTTTGCCGCCAGCCAGCCGGAACATGATGCCGGAGCGGGCGCGGCCTAGAATCCAGCCTTCGCTGTCGGCCTTGCGGCGTAGCGGTTGTTTCACCCCCGCCCGCTCGTCGCGCCAGTCCGGGTAGACGGCCTTGATGACGTCGATGTCCTTCATCTCGTTGCGACCAACCGCGGCCAGCACGTCTTCGACGGAGGCGCGCGCCAGCCGCTTCAGCACCGCCTCAAGCTTGTCGTCAGCAAATTCCTTGCCGGCGCGGGCGAAGGCCCGCTGCAAAATCGAGCGGCCGAAGCCCGCATATTGATTGCGTATCGCGGTGCGGGTGGCGCGACGGATCTCATAGCGCGCCTTGCCGGTGACGGCGATATTTTCCCACGCCGCCGGTGGTATCTGGGCCTTGGAGCGGATGATCTCCACCTCATCGCCATTGCGCAATTCGCTGGTCAGCGGCGACATCGAGCCGTTGATCTTGCACCCCACGCATTGATTGCCGACATTGGTGTGAACCGCATAGGCAAAGTCGATGGCAGTGGCGCCGCGCGGGAGCGGGATGAGGGCGCCCTTGGGAGTGAGACAGAAGACCTGATCGTGGAACAGCTCAAGCTTGGTGTGTTCGAGGAATTCTTCCGGCGATGAGCCCACCGCCAGACGCTCGACCGTTCGACGCAACCATTCATAGGCGCGGCTCTCCGCCGACAGCCTGACATGGCCCTGCTCATCGCGGGCGACAAATGAACCGTCCTTGTAAAGCGCGTGGGCAGCAATGCCGTATTCGGCGATCAGGTTCATGTCCTTCGTGCGGATCTGCATTTCGATCCGCTGGCCACCCGGGCCGATGACGGTGGTATGGATCGAGCGGTAGTCATTCGATTTGGGAGTTGAGATGTAATCCTTGATGCGCCCCGGCACGACCGAATATGCGGTGTGCAGGGCACCGAGCGCGCGATAGCAATCCTCGACCGTCTCGACCACCACGCGAAAACCATAGATGTCGGATAGCTGTTCGAATTCGATCGCCTTGCGCTCTGTCTTGCGATGGATCGAGTAGGGCGCCTTCTGACGCCCGCTCACCCGGGCATCGATCGCCTTGTTGCGCAAGGTGGCTTCAATTTCCCGCTCGATGGTCGCCACGAAGTCGCCATTGCCGATCCGCGATACCCCCATATGATCGAGCTTGTGGCGCAGCGCTTCCAGGCGCTCGACGATGAGCTGATGCTTTTCCGGTGACAGGGTTTTGAACGCGAGGTCTTCAAGCTCTTCCCGCATCGCCTGCATGCCCATGCGGCCTGCCAAAGGGGCATAGATATCGTTGGTTTCTTCGGCGATACGCTGGCGCTTTTCCGGCTTCACATAGTGAAGCGTGCGCATATTGTGCAGGCGGTCCGCCAGCTTCACCAGAAGGACGCGGATATCCGAGACGATGGCGAGCAGAAGCTTGCGCAGATTTTCCGCCTGGGCTGCCTCCTTGACCACAAGGTCAAGCTTTTTGAGCTTGGTGAGGCCGGCGACCAGCTCCGCGATGTCATGACCGAACAGACGTTCGACCTCGTCGCGGGTTACGCTCGTATCCTCGATCACATCATGAAGCAGGGCAGCGACGATGGTCGAGGTGTCGACCTTCAGATCCGTCAGGATGGCGGCGACTTCGAGCGGGTGTGTGAAATAGGGATCGCCGGACGCGCGCGTCTGATTGCCATGCGCCTTCATGGCGTAGACATAGGCCTTGTTCAGGATGTTTTCATCGACATCGGGATTGTAGCGCGTCACCCGTTCCACGAGCTCGAACTGACGCATCATGTGCGTTACTGCCTTTGCCGCCAAATCACAGAAATATTCGTCAGAATGCTATCCGACAGGGCAAGGCTGCAAGGAAAACTTGCAGCACTGCATCACTATCGCGCATTGCGTTCACATAGCGATTTTTTGAACCATATCTGAGAATGGCCTGGTGGATAATCTGGCAGTTCGCCAAATATTTCATAGCCGCGAGCGATGTAAAACGCGGGCGCCTGGAACGAATAGGTATAAAGACGTGCCTGGAAACAGCCACGTTTGCAGGCTTCCGTTTCCGCCATGTCGAGAATGTGCGACCCTGCCCCGCCGATCGACCTGATTTCCTCGGGAAGCCAGAAACAATCGAGGTAAAGTGCGCCCCAATTGGTGTATCCAGTGACACCGCCGAGCGTCCTGCCCGTCTCGTTGCGCACGAAGATGCATAAAGGACGCTTGTCGTAGGCAAGCGATCCCTTTTCATTGAACAGTGTGAGATTTTCCTCGACGAGGCTGATGTCAGCGTGGTCGGGGGAGTCCGTCAGATCGAAGGTGACACCGGGAAAATGTTCCGGCGGGAGCGGACTATTCGCGCTCATCATCATCGCTGGAGGAGGCTTCAGGTGCCACCAGATTTTCCAGGCCGCGTAGCAGATCTTCCTCGCTCATGCGATCAAAAGCGATATCGGGATCATCACCCTTGCTGCCACCAGCAAGCAGCGGCACGATTTCGGGTTCCGGCTCATCGACTTCAACGTATTTTTGCAACGAATGAATCAACTCTTCGCGCAAATCGGTCGGGCGCAGATGTTCATCGGCGATCTCGCGCAAGGCAACCACCGGATTCTTGTCATTGTCGCGGTCGACCAGCAAAGCTGAGCCGGATGCAAGGGTGCGGGCGCGATGGGCCGCCAAAAGCACCAGCTCGAAGCGGTTTTCGACCTTGTCGATGCAATCTTCGACAGTAACGCGCGCCATGGGAGGCCTTCCTTGCGATGAATGTGCGGGGACAGGCTGTGTCCTACTCTGGACACGCGGTTAATGCAAGGTGCTTGAAAAAACATTGCGACCGGAAAAAATTCATTAATCGACTCAAAGCGGTGGCTCGATCTGTTTATCCGATGATGATGAGCATCGCGCCGTCGGCGCGTGATGACGGGAAATTCATCGCCCCAATGAGTGCCAATCCGTGCGCGTGATGATATCTAGGGTCGATCTATTGCTATTCAGACTCATTTCGCAGGAGCACGCATAATGATGAAATTCTATCCCAATGAACGTATCGCCGTCTTTATTGATGGTGCAAATTTGTACGCAACTGCCAAGGCACTGGGTTTTGATATTGATTATAAGAAACTCTTGACAAAATTTTCAAATAATTACCATCTTATTCGAGCAAATTACTATACGGCAATCGCAGAAAGTGAAGAATACTCATCAATTCGCCCATTAATTGATTGGCTTGACTATAACGGTTTTACGATCATTACAAAGCCAATCAAGGAATTTTATGATTCCATGGGTCGTCGCAAGGTCAAAGGCTCGATGGACATCGAATTGGCGATCGATGCCATGGCAATGGCTGATCATATCGACCACATGGTGCTGTTTTCAGGCGATGGCGACTTCAAACGCTTGGCGGAGGCGATGCAACGCAAGGGCAAGCGCGTCACCGTGATTTCAACCATTTCGACGCATCCGCCCATGGTCGCTGACGAATTGCGCCGCCAGGCTGACCAGTTCGTCGATCTGACCGAACTGGCGGGAGAGATCTGCCGGCCGGCAAGTGATCGCGCGCCGGTCGACCGCATGGTGCGCGAGAGTGCGCAGCGCCGGGAAACACGCGCAGCAATCAACGCCGATGCTGATGGCGATATCTGACGGTTCGCGCGGATTATGGAGATGACACATCGTGATGAGCCGGCCAGGGATTGTGCGCTATGCCCCCGGCTCACCACCTTCCGCAACGCCAATATTGATCATGAGCCCGGCTGGCATAATGCGCCGGTGGCAAGCTTCGGGCCACAAAATGCGCGCCTGCTGATCGTTGGCCTGGCGCCGGGCCTGCGCGGCGCAAACCGCACGGGCCGTCCCTTCACCGGCGATTATGCAGGCGATCTGCTTTATGCGACGCTTGCCAAATTCGGATTTTCTTCGGGACATTTCCGCGCTGATCCCCAGGACGGGTTGGCGCTCGTCGATGCCCGGATCACCAATGCCGTGCGATGTGTGCCGCCAGCCAACAAGCCCCTGCCGGTGGAGATTGCAACCTGCCGGAGCTTTCTCAGCGCCACGCTGGCAGCGATGCCGCAACTGACATCGCTGCTGGCGCTGGGGCGCATTGCGCATGAGAGTGTGCTGAAGGCGGTCGGCACCCCTGCCCGGCTCCATCCCTTCGCCCATAACGCAAGACACAGGCTCGGCAGTTTCACCCTTTATGACAGCTATCACTGCTCGCGCTACAACACCAATACTGGTCGGCTGACGGCGCCCATGTTTGAAGCGGTCTTTACTGCCATCCGCCGCGATCTGGCGGCTTAAGCACGAGCTCGCCAGCCCATCCACATCAGCACCGACAAGGCGTAGAGGACGGGTATCAGAAAAAGCAGCACCAGCCCGAGCGTCGGATGATCGCGGCTCGAGCAGATATAAAGGGCCAACATTCCGAAGATAAAGCCGATCAGCATGAAAAGGCTTTGAATCATGGCGCTGGCGACCAGCCCGCCTCCCAGACGGCGATGCATCAGCAGCATGAAGCTGAAATAGGTTGTTGGAAACAGCAAGGCACTGCCTGTCGCAACCGGGCCAATCCAGTCCGATAGCGAGACGATCGTCACCACAATTGTCGCCACCAGACAGGCACGCACCGGTACATCATACCAGCGTCGCGCCACCATCTGATGCGGTGGCCCGCGTCGCCACGACCAGGTCGCCCATAAAATGACAGGATAGGTGATGGCCAAGGCAAGAGCGGCTGCAAAAAGCGTGGGTGGCAACAGGCGCAGCAGAAGCGTGACCGCCAGCCAGACGACGCCACCCACCGCCAAGGCCGGCACCACATCCATGCCGCGACGCGCGAAGGCGGCGTAAATCACCACCAACACCGCTGTCGAGATATTCACTGGAAGTCCGGCGAGACTGGCGCTCGCCAGAAACACCGCATCATGTTGAAGGGCGAGCAGGAGGTAGCCTGGGCCGGCGGAGACCGGCAGCGCCAGGATCATGGCGGCGATGGCCGGCCGGGTCCGCTCGGCAATAGTGGACGCCAGGACAACGGTGCCGGCGGTCGCGGCGGCCTTGAGAGCAAGCGCCAGCCCGGCGACCATGCGAGGTTATCCCGGGTTAAGCGCTAAAGGGCGGGACGGCTGAGATAGGCCAGCACGTCGGCAGCGTTCCGGTCGGGCGGGAATACCGGGTAGAAAACCTTGTCGACACGGCCCTCGACCAGCACGAGCGCCAAGCGTTTCAGCAGGGTCATCCCGGCAACCTCCATCGTCGGCAGACGCCAGGCGCGGGCCAGGGTCAGCGCTTCGTCCGAGAGAACCGGAAACGGAACATGCAGGCGCTCGACCATCTCGCGCTGATAGGCCGCACTTTGCGTCGATAATCCAAACACCCTGGCGCCAAGGTTTGAGAAGTCGTTATTGAGATCACGGAAGGCGCAGGTTTGCGGCGTGCAGCCGCGAGCGCCGGGGATCATATCCCAATCATCGGTCAGGCCGATTTTGCCAGGCTCACCGGTGCGTGGATAAGCGAAGACGACGACTTTGCCGCCAACACGCGACAGATCGATGCTGGTGCCATTGGTCGCAGGCAGAGCAATGGACGGCGCCATGCTGCCGGCAAGATGGCCGGCAAGCCCGTCATCCTCTGGCGCAGGAATTTTTGACCAGTCGACCTCAAGAAGATTCTTTTGTTGCGCCATGTCCTACCCCTTGTCGCGCATGAGGCGCGCCTTGTCGCGTTGCCAGTCTCTTGCTTTTTCGGTGTCTCGCTTGTCGTGCAGCTTCTTGCCGCGCGCCAGTGCCACCTCGACCTTCGCCCGCCCGCGCGGGTTGAAGTAGAGCTTGAGCGGCACGATGGTCATGCCTTCCCTCTCAACGGCTTGCGCCAGCTTGTCGATCTGGCGACGTGACAGCAGAAGTTTGCGCGGTCGCCGTCGTTCATGATTGAACTGATGCGCCTTGTCGTATTCGGGAATGTCGGCATTGACGAGCCACAGCTCGCCCGCCTTTGGCGAGGCATAGGATTCGGCGATGGTGATTTTGCCGCCACGCAATGATTTTACTTCAGTGCCGGAAAGCATGATGCCGGCCTCGAAGGTTTCGCTGATCTCGAAATTAAATCGTGCCTTGCGATTTTCCGCGATCAGGCGTTGCGCAGCGCGCCGTTCCTCGGCGCTTGCCATGGGCGTTCCTTCAGTTGATGAGGCCGGCGGCAACCATGGCAGATTT
>JAKFVK010000144.1 GCA_021732205.1 Hyphomicrobiales bacterium
GCGCCGACCCGGCCAAAGCGCAGCGGAAGTGAAACGCTGCTGCCTGGTCAAAACGACCTTTTCGGCGTGAAGCAAGGGTGATGACAACGCAAGGCGACCCTGCACCGGAACCGACCGGTGGTGTGAGCCGCCTGCGGACCTTGTGCGGGCTGGCGCTCACCCAGATGATCGGCTGGGGAACCACCTTCTACCCGATCGCCATCATCGGCCGCGCGGTTGAACACGATCTTGGTGCCTCGCGCGAGCTCGTCTATGCCGGCCTGACTGTGATGCTGACGGTCAGTGCGCTGATAGCACCGCGTATCGGTCGCCGGCTTGATCGCGAAGGTGCCCGCTTCATCATGATGGCCGGTTCGCTGCTGTCGGGTGCCGGGCTTGCCGTGGTGGCCCTGGCGCCCGATCTGGTTACCTATCTTCTGGGATGGGTGCTTCTCGGACTGATGATGCCGATGGCGCTGACCCTGTCAGCCTTCACCGCCATCACCCAGGTGATGGGGGCGGGGACGCGGCGGGCCATCACCCTCATGACCTTCTTTACCGGACTTGCCTCGACCATCTTCTGGCCGCTCATGCAGGTGCTGATGCCCCTGCTTGGCTGGCGGCTGATGCTGCTTGTTTTCGCTGCCGCCCAATTCCTCATCTGCCTGCCCATTCATTGGTGGGTGTTGCCCTCGCCCGCTGCTCACCGCCATCGGCTGACAATGGCAAATAGCCTGGCAGATCAGCCTGGCATTCTCGATCCCGCCAAGCGTCTCCCCGCGCTCATTCTGGCCGCAACCGCGACATCGCTTCATGGCATTGTTGGCTGGGGCCTGGCGCTTCATTTCATCGAAATGTTCAAATCGCTCGGCCTTGCTGAAACCGTCGCGGTGACGATCGCCTCGCTGAACGGCATCATGCAGGTCTCGGCGCGTTTGGCTGATTTTGTCAGCGGCAGCCGGCACTCGCCGCTCGTCATCGGTGTGATCGCCGTCGCCCTCCAGCCTCTTGCCTTCATCGCCATCCTGGCGATCGGCGCCACGCCTGTGACGGCCTTTCTCTTTATTCTGGGCTATGGAATTTCAGCCGGGCTGATGACGATCGTGCGCGTCACCTTGCCGCTGCATCTCTTTGGCCGCGCCGTCTACGGGACCTATGCGGGGCGCCTCACTTTGCCGCAGAATATCGTGTTTGGCATCGCTCCCGTCGTATTTGCAGCCATTCTCGATCAGGGCGGGCCTGTCTTTGCCTTGTGGACCGCACTTGCAACATCGCTCGGCGGTGTCATCGCCATGCTGGCGCTGTCGCATTATACGCGGGCGCCTCCTTTGGGGCAGACATAGGCTCAAGGGGTGCCAGGCCGGTCCCTGCAACGCTCGGCCGGACACCTTGTCGATGCCGGACGGATCGCGCGCTTTTGTCTTTCGTCCGCTGGCGGTATTCGCTATCCTGACCAGGTTTCAAGGTAGAGCTCAATGAATCGTCAAGATCCCCGGCTCCCGATGATGAGCGAGGCCGTGATCGAATATCTCGATAATGATTTCCGCGTCGTGCGCGCGGGCGCTTTTGTGCGCTGCGCGGTCAGCGGCGCGCGCATTCCCCTTGAGGAATTGCGCTACTGGTCGGTGGCGCGTCAGGAGGCCTATGCCTCACCTGAGGCCGTGATCAAGGGGCGCGGCGAGACGGTGAAAGCGGTATCTTGAGCGCTGTTGCCGAGGTGCCAAGCCAGGCGATAAATTCGTCCGGCGTGTCCAGCACAAGTTCGATACCGGCGACATTGACGAGGCCGGCCAGCGCCTGGCGCGTATAGGGGTCGCCCAGAAGGCGCGCCTGATCCTTGGGCGTGGTGACGAGCGCCAGCCCCTCCGCAGCCGCCCGCCGCATCAACTGATCAGCTTCGTGTTTCGCCAGCACGTGATGATCGGCAAAGGCAACGAAGCCGCCAATTTCGACACCCGCTTCGCTCAGGCTGGCACGAAACTTTTCTGGCCGGCCGATGCCGCAGAACGCCAGCACCTTCAGTCCCGTGAGCCGTCTTGTTGCATCGTCCGCCACCAGCCTGCCGTGAAAAACCGGCTTTCCATGCTCAGCGGCGGTGAGCGCCACCGCCGCGCCGCGCGGTCCCTCGCCGATGAGCAGGACGCCGTCGCAAAGCTCGAACTGGGCACCAAGCGGCGCGCGCAACGGACCGGCAGGAAAGACGCGTGCGTTGCCGATGCCGCTGACACTGTCGACGACGGCAAGGCGGCAGTCGCGCTTGAGCCGGGGGTTTTGCAGCCCATCATCCATGAGGAGCAGGCTGGCGCCCTGCGCTACCGCCAGGCGAGCCGCCGCCAGACGGTCAGCACCGATAACGACCGGCACCTCCTGCGCCATCAGGCCTGGTTCATCACCCACCTCGCCAGCGTGATGGAGCGCCGGGTTCACCACAAGCGGGCCTTTCAGACTGCCGCCATACCCACGCGACAATACGAAGGGGCGCTCGCCCAGCGAGCGGAAATGGCGGGCGAGAAAGAG
Source organism: Hyphomicrobiales bacterium (assembly GCA_021732205.1). GTDB lineage: Bacteria > Pseudomonadota > Alphaproteobacteria > Rhizobiales > UBA4765 > Raskinella. The sequence goes on from JAKFVK010000144.1 coordinate 2,497, forward strand.
GACGGTCGGCGTCTTGCCGGCGCCGCCAAGCGTGAAATTACCAACACAGATGACCGGGACATCGACCGCGCCGGCCGGTGGCCGACGCAGCCGCGCTTGGCTGATCGCGCCGTACAACGCGGCGAAAGGGGCAACAAGCCGGCTGCGCCAGTTATCCTCATCCCAGAACGCCGGCGCTTTCACGCGTGAGCATCCAGGCTGGTCTGGAGAAAGAAGGGTTCAAGCGCACGAAACACACGATCAACCGCCCCGCCGAGATTTTCAACCGCCGCCCGGCCGAGAGCTGCCCGCTGCGCGCATTCAGACGGTGCGGACAGGCAGGCAACGAGAGCCGCCCCCAGGGCTGAGGCGTCAAGCACTTCGATCCCGCCGCCAGTACTATCGAGCGTACGGAAGACGTCGGCGAAATTATGCACATGCGGCCCGTGCAAAACGACACGATCAAGCTTGGCGGCCTCGATGGGATTATGGCCACCGATGCGCTCGACGAGCGAGCCGCCGATAAAGGCGACCGCAGCGCTTCGATAGGCAAGCCCAAGCTCGCCAATCGTGTCGAGGAGGAAGACGTCGGTCGAGGCCAGCGGAAAAGCTCCAGCCGAGCGGCGCACGACAGAAAGGCCGCGTGCCTCGCACAGCCTTGCCACATCATCCCCCCGTTCGGGATGGCGCGGCGCCAGAATCAATCCCAGCCGCCGTCCGACAATTTGACGGGCGATAGCATGGGCGTCCAGCACAAGCTCATCTTCGCCGGCATGTGTGCTGGCAGCTGTCCATGCCGCTCGCCCCGCAAAGCCCAAGGCAAGCTGCGCCAGATGGTCGGCGTCGACGTCAAGGACGGGAACATCGTATTTGATATTGCCAACATTGACCGTCCGCGTCGCGCCGAGCTGCGCCAGACGCTCGCCATCATCATCACTCTGCGCCAGCACCACCGCGAAATGGCCGAGCAGGTAACGGGCCACCCGGGGCGCAAACTTCCAGCGTTTGAACGAGCGCGGCGACATGCGGGCATTGACCAGGACGGCAGGAATGGTGCGCTGCCGGCACCCTTCGAGCAGATTGGGCCACAGCTCCTGCTCCATGAAGAGCGCCAGATCGGGCTTCCAGTGATCGAGGAACCGATTGACGGCGCCGGGCAGGTCAAAAGGTATGAATTGGTGGACGGCGCCGTCGGGCAGGCGTGGTTGCACCATGCGCGCTGACGTAACGGTAACAGTCGTCAGCAGCACCAGCGCGCCGCGCTCACGCAGGCGCCGGATCAGCGGTAGCGCGCTCGCCACCTCACCGACGCTTGCCGCGTGAAGCCACACCAGGAGCCCGGCCGGGCGGTGGAACGCCGCATGCCCGCGCCGTTCTCGAAGCCGTGTCGGATCTTCCTTGCCGCGCTTCACCCGGCGCATCACCATCAGGCGCACCGCCGGCGCGGCGATATGCGACAGGCCACGGTAAAGCGAGAGCGGGAAAGGGCGCCGGCGCGTCATCGCTCGACACCTGACACAGCCACGCGTTGATCGGCGAGTTCGTAGGCGCGCACCATGATACGATCAAGCTCGCTTTCCACCGCAAGGCGGGCGCTTTCGAGCGCCTGATCGTCGGCTTCGCTCGCCACGCGGACCGGTTCGCCGAGCACCAGTGCCACCCGCGAAAAGGGAAGCGGCAGCTTTGCCTTATCCCAGGCGCGATTGAAACTGACCCGCCGCGCCGCGACGGCGGCAACGGGATAGATCGGCCGCCCGCTCAGCTTGCCAAGCAGCACGATGCCGCGCCCAGCCTTCTTGGCTATTTTCGGGACATCCGCAGTGCTCGCCACATTCCATCCTGTTTGCAATGCATCCACCATGTCGCGCAAGGCACCAGCGCCTCGTTTGCGAATCTCAACGCGCCCGTGCGAGCCCGAGCCACGAATAACTCCGATCCCCAGCCGCTCGATCGTCCGCGCATTGATCTCGCCATCGCGATGGCGCGAGATCAGGACCTTGATGCGATGATGCGGCAAAACCATGAGCGGCGAGGTGATATGTTCCCCATGCCACATCGCCATGATGACCGGCATCTCCGCCTCGACCAGGCGATAGAGGTCCGCTGGCTCGTGCACGATCCGCGCCGTTGCCCTGACAAAGCGCATATAGGCGGCCACGATCACCGCGACAGTGGACTGCGCCCACGACTGGCGCAGAATGGATTTCAGCATGGTGAGGCCGCTGGCTCGCTCACGCCGTCAGCCATTTCCGCCGCCTGCCGCAGACCTGCCGGTGCTGCTCTCCTCGGCAGGCTCGAGCAAGCGGTGCAGATGAACAACGAAATAGCGCATATGTGCATTATCAACGGTTGCCTGCGCCTTGCCGCGCCAGGCGGCGCGCGCACTTGCATAATTGGGATAAATGCCAACGATATCCAGCTTGTCGATATCGCGGAATTCATGGCTGTCGAGGCTCTTCAACTCGCCGCCGAACACCAGATGCAGGAGCTGGCCATGATTGTCCGACATTCCTTGGTCTCCCGCGTTGCGAACCACGTTGCCACGGCCTACACCGCGACCCTGATGGGAGCAAGCACCCATGCCCGACGCGGCGGTAAAAACTGACTGAGAGGCTATACTTTATCATTCAATTCTGGAAATCACGCCGATGACAGCGAATTTTCTTGCCCCTGCCGATCGCCTGCGTCTTGTCATGGCGCATCCCGCCTATCGGCTGGGGGACGCGCTTGACGCTGCCCGTCCGGGCTTTTCCTGGCAGATGGCGCGTGATGTCGAGACGATGCTGGCGATGGCAGGAGAGGCCGATGCGATGATCGTCTCTGGCCTGTGGCGCGATGAATTGCTGACGTCAGCCCCTCATCTGCGATTCGTCCAGTCGATCAGCGCCGGCGTCAATCATTTTCCCGTCGAGGCGATGCGCGCGCGGGGGATGCGTCTGGCAAGCGCCCAAGGGGTCAACAGCGGTGCTGTGGCCGAGCACGCTCTGGCGCTAATGCTGGCGCTGTCGCGCCATCTGCATCTGGCACGCGACCGCCAGCAGGAAAAGATCTGGCGGCCGATGATCGGCAATCCCGCCATCCGCGAGCGCGAACTTGCCGGCTTGACGCTGCTCATTGTCGGGTTGGGCGGCATCGGCCGCAAGCTGGCCGGTTTTGCCAAGGCACTCGGCATGAGCGTGCTGGCGACCAAGCGCGATGTGTCGGACGTCAATGCTGCGGTTGACCAGGTGGTGCCAGCCGGTGATCTGCTATCCGTCCTGCCGCAGGCCGATATCGTCGTGCTCACCTGCCCGCTGACGCCAGAGACGACCGGCATCATCAATGGCGAAGCCTTTATAGCGATGAAGGAGGGTGCCGTTCTCATCAATGTGGCGCGCGGAAAAGTAGTGGTCGAGGAGGCGATGATTACAGCATTGCGGACAGGTAAATTGTCTGCAGCCGGTCTTGATTGCGTTGATGTCGAGCCCCTGCCGGCGACGTCTCCGCTATGGGCCTTCGACAATGTCCTCATCACCCCGCACAGCGCTGGCGAGACGCGCTCCTATGAGGCGGGTGTGATCGATCTGTTTCTCGATAATTTTGACCGGCTGATGCGTGGCGAGACACGGCTTCGCAACGAAATTGTTTAGGGCCAGCGCTCACGAGCGGCTGGTCAGGAGCACATCGTGGAGGGCCGGACCTGCCGCAAGAAGCGCCGGATGGCTGGGGTCAGCTCGGTTATAAAGCGGGAGATTGCCGGCAAAATCGCTGAGCCGCCCGCCGGCTTCGGTGACGATCAGGTCGGCAGCCGCGATATCCCAGTCCTTGGCACCGGGCCCGGCAAAGGCTGCATCGATATGCTGGTTGGCAACACTCGCAAGCCTCAACGCCAGCGAGGCAATACGCGGCACTGCCTCGCCGAAGGCCGGCAGAGTGACACCAACATGAGCTTTGGGGCTGGCAACGCGCGCCTTTGCCGCTTCTCCAAGTGTGCTGACCGCCAGTCGTGCGCTGCCGATGAACGTGCCCCCGCCGCGGCTCGCTTCAAACACGATGTTGCGGACCGGCGCCACGAGACAGGCGGCGACCGGGCGCCCATCTCGCACCACCGCCAGCGACACCGTCCAGTCTTCCTGGCCGGCGAGAAAGGCACGCGTGCCATCGATGGGATCAACAACAAATAATGTTTCAGCGCTCAGACGTTCGGCAGAATCGGCCGCCTCCTCCGACAACCAGCCATAAGCAGGCCGGGCTGCCCGCAAGCCATCGTGCAGCAGGCGGTCAATGGCAATGTCCGCCTCGCTCACCGGCGAATTGCCGCTCTTGGTCCATGATTTCGGCGCCTGACCGAAAAAGGTCAGCGCAAGCGCCGCCGCCTCGCGGGCAAACGAGGTCAGAAGCGCCAGATCAGTATCATCGTCAGAGGCCGCCAAGCGTCATGTCTCCGACGTAGCAGGAGGGCGCGTTGGTGGAGAATTTCATCTCCAGATCATTGGCCGGCTCAAGGGCGGCAAACATCGTCGACAAATGGCCGGCGATGGTGATTTCCGCAACCGGCGCGACGATCTCGCCATTTTCAAACCAGAAGCCCCAGCAGCCGCGCGAATAGTCACCGGTCACCAGATTGACGCCCGAGCCGATGAGCTGTGTCACCAGCAGGCCCTTGCCCAGATCGCGCATCATCTCGTGCGGGCTGCGTTGCCCGTTGTGCAGCGTGATATTGCTGGGTGAGGGCGAGGGGGCCGAGCCGCTGCCGCGGCTGGCATGGCCGGTTGTCTGAAGGTTGAGTTCGCGCGCGGTGGCGCTATCGAGGAGATAGCTTTGCAGGATCCCGTCATCGACGAGCTTGAGGCGCCGGCTCTGCACGCCTTCATCATCGAAGGGGCGGGAGCGCAGACCCTTGCGGCGCAACGGATCATCCTCGATCACGACGCCGTCGGCAAAGAGCTTGGCGCCGATCTTTCCCAGCAGGAACGAGGTTTTTCGCGCGATTGATGCGCCATTCACCGCCGCCGCCAGATGGCCCGCGAGCGATGAGGAGACACGACGATCGAAGATGACGGGGATGCGCTGTGTTGGCAATTTGCGCGCGTTGAGGCCGGCTGCGGCACGCTCACCCGCCAGGCGGCCGATGCTGGCGGGAGCCTCCAGGTCGGCGCGGGCAATTTTGACACTCATATCGCCATCGCGATGCATGGCCGTACCCTCGCCGGCGATTGCCGTCACCGAGCGGGAAAAACTCGATCGCTGATAAACGCCGCTGAAGCCGGCGCTGGTTGCCAGCACCGCACCATATGAGCCATGCGAGGCATGCGCCCCGCCGGATGCCGTGACACCCTTGATCGCGAGCGCAGCCGCCTCCGCCTCAAGCGCCTCGGCCTCAAGCTGCACCGCGTCGACGATTGAGGGGTCGTAGAGATCAAGGTCGGTGGTCTCGCCGCCTGCAAGATCGGCAGGGTCGGCAAGCCCGGCGAAAGCATCATCGGGCGCCAGCCGCGCCATCGCCACCGCCCGCTCGGCAAGTGCCGCAAAACCGCCTGGCGCACAATCACTCGACGAGACAATGGCCGAGCGCCGCCCCACGAACACCCGCAGGCCAAGCTGGTCGCCTTCCGAACTCTGATTGTCTTCAAGCCGGCCATTGCGCACACTCACCGACAACGAACGCCCGCGCGCGACGATGGTGTCGGCCATGTCGGCACCCGCCCTCTGCGCTGCCAGAACGAGCGCCGATGCCCGCTCCGCCAGCCCGTTGAGCGTCGTAGCCTCATCGCCCCTTGTCATCAAAGAAAGGCCAGAACGATAAGGCCGAGGGCGCCGATGATCAGGCAATTCAGTGTCAGGACCATGCCGGACACCCGCCCAAGGCTGCCACCGGCTGATTGCGACAGTCCAAACGCGTGCAATACGCGCCCGGCAAGGCTGATGAAACCGAACAGATGGACCGACCATACCGGGGCTGCGAGCAGGCCCATCAGGATGAGGAGGGCCAAATTCGGCGCCGCCTGTTCAGCCGCGTTCCCGTGGACGCGGATCAAGCGCATCATCAGCTTGTCGCCGCCATCACCAATCCCGATCAACTGACTGCGCCGGCGGCGAATGACGAGACCTGTGAGCACGACGAGCAGCAAAATATGGAGCGCGGCATAAAAGGCGGCAGCCTTTAGTGGCATTTGCAATGGCATGTAGATTCCCCTGTTGTTCCCTTGTCCTTCAAAGCCTCAGCGCGTGCAAGGCTTCGTTCACTACGTTGCTGATCGCCGGTCCGATCACTTTGGGTTAACCGCGCTGATTAAGCGCTTGGCGCCGTTTGCCTGTTACACAGGATGCATAAGGGGCAAAGCCCCACAGGGAAGCGTGACGATGAGACATTTATACGCGATCGAGGGCGGCGCGTGCCGCAGCCATGCGTCTGTGCAGGGCGCCGTCCCTCTATCTCCGCCCGAACGAGCATGGCAAGAGCCTGTGCCCGATATCCGCCTGCGTGACATTGCCGCTTCGCGCGGTCGCGCCTCGCTGTGGCCGGCGCGGCGCGCCATCGTTGTGCGCCATAGCAGTTCTACAGGCTTGACGATTTCTCTCACCGTTCCGTTCCGCCACTACCAGGGCGTCAGCGTCGAGTTGACGTTTTCCGAGCAGGGTGAGGTCAGCAGCGCCCGGATTGTCCTTGCTCATGCTGACAAGGGGCTCGAAGTTGAGGTATTCAAGGCAAGCGATGATTGCGACGTCATTGCCGAATGGCGCCGCTGGGGCCGCGAGCTTGGCCTGCCTCTGCTGATGCGGACCAGTGTGGGCGATGAGGTCGCGACGTCATCGTTTGGTGCTCTCGCCATCTCGCGCACCCTTGGCCGCCGCCGCTCGCGGGCCAGCTGGCAGCGCCGGCCTCTTGCCACCCGCCGCCGTATCGTCAGCCCGGCAAGCGAACCGATCATGCTCAGTGCCGATAGCGAAATCATTTCCTACGAGTAAGGGCTCGCGCGCAGCCAGCCATCAGCGGCAAGGGCTAAAAAAAACACCAGCCCTGCCGCCCGATTGGCACGAAAGGCGGCCAGCGCCGAGCGCTCGTTTGATGGATCAAGCGTCATCACCTGACGTGCCAGTGTGAACGCAAAGACGATGGCGCCAACATAGCTGGCGGGACCTGCCGCCACGCGCAGCAGAGCCAGGAGCACAAACAGGATCGCTGCGGCATAAAAAAAGCTGATCGCTGTCATCACCTGCGTGCCGAAATAGCGCGCCGTCGAGCGCACCCCAACGATTGCGTCATCATCGATATCCTGCAGGGCATAGATGGTGTCATAGCCAAGCGTCCAGGCAATGCCGGCGCTGTAAAGGAGGAGGGGCGCAAGGCCAAGATCGCCATGGACCGCCGCCCAGGCCACCAGCACGCCCCAGTTGAAGGCGAGCCCCAGCACCAATTGGGGAAAATCACTGATCCGTTTCATGAACGGATATGCCGCGATGATCAGGATCGACGACAGGCCAATGAGAATGGCTGGCAGGTTGAACTGCAACAGGACCAGCAGTCCTGCCGCCAGCAGGCATGCCATGAAGAGCGCGGCGGCGCGCACCGTTACAGCTCCTGAGGGCAGGGGGCGCCCGGCTGTTCGGGCGACCCTGGCATCGATATCGCGGTCGGTAATGTCGTTCCACACGCAGCCAGCGCCGCGCATCACGAAAGCACCGATGGCAAAGAGCACAAGATGTCCGAAATCAAGGCTTGGCGCGCCGTCAGGAAGGGTGGCCAGGGCCGCCCCCCACCAGCAGGGCAGGAGCAGGAGCCAGGTGCCGATCGGACGGTCAGCCCGCATCAATCGCAGATAGGGGCGCCAGGCCGATGGCGCCCTGGTATCGACCCAATTGCCTGGTGGTGCATCCGGCAGAGAGGGCGAGGGCATGTTGGCGATCCCGGACTGAGGGCGAAGTTGCGTTGCAGGGTGTGAAGCGCGATCGTGCGATCGCCGCAGCAAAGGGGCTCATCATAAAAACCGGGAAAATCGGCGGGGCAGAACGGTTCACGGCACCGATATCAAAATTTTATCGCATGATGGCATGACGTATGTTTCAAAGCGTTGTCATTATTGCTCTTCCCCGAAACTCGTTTTGATATTGGAAACGCCGGCCTCTCGTCCCTGACGGGTCAATTTAGCCAGGGCATCGCCTTAATTGAGGATGATAAAGCCTTGAAATTCCACTATGCGACAAAAAGACGCATGCGGCATCAGCACCTGCTGGTTACACATGCGCCCCAAAACAGCATCGGCTTTCTCGCTTGCAATCAGCGCCGCAAACGCCTTCCAGCAGCGCGTTGAAAATCAAAAATAACAAAATAACTAATTGATTACATTAAATAAATATCTCTGCATGAACGCTTGATTTAATGGTACCGACGCATGACGAAGTAATATAATGTATAAACGTCAGGGTTGCATAAACAAGATTAAAGGTGAAGTAGGACGGGTAATTGACTTCGTGCTTCACGTAGATTTGTTTGAGGCCACTCTTTTGTGAAGGCAGGTCCATGTGCAGCGGTATCAATCATAGACGTCGTTCGAATTTGCTGGGCGCCCTTGCGCTTGCCGGCAATGACGCGCTGCGGGGGGCTTGCGAATCGACCGTCAATTTCGGCGGTGAGACGGCCGCCGCCCTCGTCATCCTTGGCTATGAGCCGGGCCTCGCCTCGCTGGGCCTCAGCCGTATTCTCGGGCTGAGTCAGGTGATCGGTCTGTCGCATGCCGGCACGGTGCGTCTCGTCGACAAGCTGGTCGCCCAGGGGCTGGTGGAACGCGAGCGCGATTCAGACGATCAGCGGGCGGTTTGCCTCACTCTAAGCCCGGCGGGGCGGGCGGCGCGCGCCGAAATTCTGCAGGCTCGCCGGCAGGTTTTCGACGCGCTTTTGTCCTCGCTGTCGGAAACCGAGCAGCAAACGCTCGAGGGTCTGCTCGACAAGATGCTCTCGCGCTGGACGCAGAGCGTCGATCCGGCTGTACGTATCTGCCGCCTCTGCGATACCGAGGGTTGTGAAAATTGTCCGGTTGAACGCAGCGACCATCCCCGCAACGCTGCCGCGCCTAACGCTCCCCACTGAGATCGCCTCACTTTGAACGCCATCTTGCGCAGCGCCGCGATTCGGCGCTAGCCAGAGCCATGTCTCATGGGGATGACACCTCGGTTCGCCTTTACGTCGATGCCGTGCCGGCAATCGGCCAGGCGCTGACCTTGACGCCGGCGCAGAATAATTATGTGCGCCATGTCTTGCGCTTCCGCGACGGCGATACGCTCCTTGTCTTTGACGGGCGCAATGGCGAATGGCGCGCGCGCTTTTGCCTGCGGGGAAAGCGCGATAGCGAGCTCGACATTCTTCAATTCGTCCGGCCGCAACCTCCCGCCGGCGATCTGTGGTATCTGTTTGCGCCGCTCAAACATGCCCGCCTCGACTATATGGTGCAGAAGGCAACCGAAATGGGAGCCAATTGCCTGCAGCCGGTGGTGACCGCCCATACGCAAACGAGCCGCGTCAATCTCGAGCGCATGGCATCTAATGTCATCGAGGCGTGCGAGCAATGCGGCGTACTGAACGTGCCTGAGGTGCGCGGGGTGACGACGCTGGAGGAGCTGCTGGCGCATTGGCCGCTCTCCCGGCGCCTGCTTGTGGGCGATGAAGGTGCCGCATTGGCAAATCCTCACCACCAGCTGTCCTTGCTGCCGCCATCGCCACTGGCGCTTTTGATTGGTCCGGAAGGGGGGTTCAGCGCTGGTGAGCGCTCAAAACTGCGCGCGCACCCGGCCGTCACGCCATTGTCCCTGGGGCCGCGCATTCTGCGTGCTGATACTGCGGCGGTCGCCGCACTCGCCATCGTGCAGTCGGCTCTCGGCGACTGGCAAGACACGCAGATGTGATCGGCATCAAAACAGCTTGCGCCTTGGCAAACGGCTTGTATGGTTCCCCCGCTTTTGAAACCGTTGAAGGGCGATA